>NZ_JBSGUS010000020.1:0-161197 GCF_053608045.1 Kribbella sp. NPDC055071 | reverse complement strand
CCATAACCCCGCCACCACAAAAAAACCTCCACCAAAACTTTCCTTCACGCGTTGGTGTTTTTTAATCCAAAATTAAAAAAAACAAAAAAACCGGGGCCAGCCCGCCGGGGGGCTCCCCCCCCCGGTGCTGTTTATCGAGCATCCCAAACCTGCGGCTGAGGCCCAGTAGAGCGGCTGGGTGCCTGGCGTGCCTGGTGCGTAGGTGCGGCCAGTTGGTGGTCGGCCGGTGAGGAGTGGAGCGACTCACCGCATGCGAGAGATCGGGACTGCCGAGGAACCAGTCAGTGAGTGAGCGGATCTGCAGGCCATCACAATCTACGGTTCTGGTGCGACTCAGGCGTGAAACTGCCGCTGGACGGCGATTGTGATGGCCTGCAGCGCCGGGTGCGGATGCCTTGCGTGCCTGCTGGGTGGTTCGAGTCGTGGATTGTGGCGTGGTGGGGTGTGTCTGGCCGACCACGATCCACGACTCGATGCCGGCACGTACTCTGACCAGCCGACCACCACCGACCCGCCCAGCCCAGCCAGGCACCCAGCACCTTCTCTATTTTCTTTTCAACTTTCTTGCTCTTCTTCTTTCCTCTGTCTTTTCTTAGAGCTTCTGTGTTCTTGTTTTAAGTAGGTGTCATGCGTTGACGGCTAGGACTGTTTGGTTTAGTTGGGTGGGGCCGTCGGTGTAGGTGAGGGTGCCTAGGTAGTGGGTGCCGGCGGTTAGGCCTGACCACTTGGCTGTCAGGGTGAAGGTTTTGCCTGTGGTGCCGGCCTTGGTGGTTGGGGTGGCGGTGAGGTTGCCTGTGGCGGCACCGACGGCCCAGTCGAACTCGGGGACGACCTGCTGTGTCGTCCCGGCCGGCAGGGCGAACTGATCGACGTACACATCGAAGGTGCCGGTCGTATCGATCAGCTGGACCTGCTCCTGCGCGGTAGCGCCCGTGCTGGAGCCGACCAGCGTGTTTGTGCCGGCGTTGTACACAAACATGTCGAGGTCGGTTCCAGCCGCGACGTCCGAGTCGAACGTCGCAAACCGGGCCACTGACGTCCCAGCAGGCACAGTCACGGTGTACTTCGCCGTGTGCGGCCCAGCCGCCGGAGAACCAGTCGGGAACGACGTCCCGCCCGCACCGACCAGTGTGGTCGGCCGACGGTTACCCGCGACCAGCCCGCCGACGGTGGTGGTCAGATTGCCGTTGTACCCAGGTGTCACCGCGATCCCAACCGACCCAGACGTCCCAGTGCGGGTGACGTCTGAGACAGCCCTCGCCCCGACAGGCCGCACGACCAGCTGGCTGCGGACCGAGTGCGTGCCGTCGCTCCACACCAGATTCCCAGCGGTGTAGGTGTCGTTCGGCGCCGTCGTACGAGTGAAGGAGACCTTGTACGACGCCGACCGCCCAGGAGCGATGGTGAGCGTCGTCGGCGACACAGTCGTTGTCACACCGGCCGGTGCGGTCACCGCGACCTTGTACGTCGCCTTGGTCTTGCCAACGTTGGTCACGGTCCGAGTCACCGTCTGAATCCCGGGAAGATCGCCGATCGCGATATTCGGGGTGTTCAGGTCACTCGGGTCGCGGGTGCCGAAGAGTGCGCAGAGCAGGTTGCTGGTCGGCAGCTCGCCCGTCCCACACAGGAATCGGGTCCAGTCGATCGGACCACTGTCGTACACGAGGCCCGGGTCGGCGGCCGAGTTCGGCGTGACCTGCCCAGATCCGTAGTCGAACGCACCCGCGTTGGGAATCGGGTTGCCCTTGTTGTCCAGCACGGACGCACTGGTCATCAGCGCGGACTTGATCATCATCGGAGACCAGGTGGGATGCAGTTGCTTGAGCAAGGCTGCGATCCCGGCGATGTGCGGCGCGGCCATCGACGTACCGGACTCGAAGTTGAAGTCCTTGCCACCGGAGGCGGGGGACACCGCCGCGAGCACGTCCACGCCGGGCGCCATGATGTCGGGCTTCAGCAGGTCGCCCTTGCCGGCGATCGCGGGACCGCGCGACGAGAATGCGGCCACCTGAGGAGCTGCGGCGCCGACGACCTTGGACCCGGCGCCCAGACTCGCGGTGGCACCCGGGTTCGCGCTCACGTACGCCTTGATCGCCGCGCCGTTGGTGTCACTCACGTGAATCGTCGGCAGCCAGTGAAGATCGGCGTTCAGCGAGTTCGGGCTGGTGTTGGTCAGCACCACGCCGACGCCTCCGGCCTCCAGGACGGCCTTGCTCTTGTCGGTCCGGTCGTTCGTCCCGCGGTCGCAGACAACGATCTTGCCGGCCACCTTGGTCGGATCCAGGAACCCTTCCGGATGGGCCGGATCCCACGTCTTCGAGAAGCACAACCGGGCCCCGGTCGGAGCCGCGCCCGACCTGACAGCGCTGGTGGCGAGGATGATCGGGCTCGTCGGTACGGCGGCCCCGATGCCCGCGCCGACGTAACTCGCGCCGTTGCCCAACGTCACCTTCGCCTCGAACTGGCGGTCGTGGGTGCCGGCGGCAACGGTCGTCAGCCAGGGCGAGTTGTGCGCGACCGTCGAGCTGCTCGGCCCGCTGTTGCCGGCCGACGCGGAGACGAAGATGCCCGCGGCGGCGGCGTAGAAGAACTCGACCTCGACCGGGTCGACATCGCTGCTCAGGCTGCCCGAGATGGAGAAGTTGATCACGTCGACGCCGTCGAGGATCGCGTCCTCGATCGCCTGAACCAGGTCGGCGGTGCTGCCGGATGCGCTGGCGCCGGTGTTCCACAACGCCTTGTACACGGCGATTCTGGCCGCCGGCGCCATCCCGCTGCCCTTGCCGAGAGAGTTGCCGTTGACAACCATGTCGGTGTTGTAGTCACCGGCCGCCGTCGACGCGGTGTGCGAACCGTGGCCGTTGATGTCGCGCGGCGACGCGACCTCGTTGACGTACGGCGCCGCCTTGATCGCGGTGTTCCCGCCGAGACCGGCGTTGTAGAACCGCGCGCTGACGATCTTGTTCGTGCAGTTCGTGGTGGCCCACTGCTCTGCCGCCGCACAGCTACCGCGGAACCCGGTCAGCGGACCCGGGTCGGTCAGCGGGCGGAACGACGCACTCTCCGGCCAGACACCGCTGTCGATGTCGCCGATGACCAGGTTCTTGCCGCCGCCGGCCTTGGCGGGTCCACCGAGCTGTTCCCACAGGCCGCCGGGCTTGTCGAGGCCGAGGAATCCCGGCGTACTCACCGTGTCGGCGTGCCGGATCTCGTTCTTGCTGACGCTCAGCACACCAGGCGTCCGGGCCAGCTGGGCCGCCTTCGACGACGTCATGGTCGCGGCGAAGCCGTTGAAGCCGACCGAGTAGTCGTACAGCCTCGAGACGCCGACCTGACTGGCGATCGCGTCGTGGCGGCTCTTCAGATAGCCGCGGTACTTCCCGGCGTCGGCGGTCTTGCCGTCGAACTTCTTCCCGGTCGCGGGCTTCGTTGCCTTATACCCGGCGATGGTGCCCGTGTAGCCCGCGAGCGGTGCGTCGGCGAGCTGGACGATGTAGGTCGCGGCCGGGCCAGGGTTCGGCGCGGCCTCGGCCGGATGCGCGGCGACTCCGGTCGCGAGGATCAGCGCTGCGGTGACACCAAGTGTCAGCGGGCGGCGGCCTCTCAACGATGTGACAAGGCTGGACATGGCGGTGTTCCCCCAACAGATCGGGCGCCGGGTGATCGCGCGGCGCTGGCTCCCCCTGCGCAAACTGTGCTGCACGCTCTGTCGGTTGAGCAAGCGTTCGAGCACATCTGGTCACCTCTCGACGCTCATGTGACTCACGGGTAACCTTCGGGTATGGCGAGTCAGGTGCTGGCGATGTGGGAGCGGTTCCGGTCGGTGCCGGGCGGTGAACGGGCGTTCTCCTGGGCCTTCACCTGGAAGGCGCCGTACTTCCGGTCGATCCGGCCGCGGTTCGTGCAGGTGAGCCCCAACTACGCGGCGCTGGTGCTGCCGAAGCGGCGGGCCGTGCAGAACCACATCGGTACTGTGCATGCGATTGCCGTGTGCAACGGTCTCGAGGCGGCCATGGGTGCGTTGGCGGAGGCAACCGTTCCGGCCGGGAAGCGCTGGCTGCCGAAGGGCATGGAGGTCGCCTACCTGGCCAAATCCATCTCGGACCTGACCTGCTCGGCCGAGACGGATCCGGCCGCCTGGACCGTGGGTCCCGACGTTCCGGTCCAGGTGAAGGCGACGCGCTCCGACGGCACGGTCGTGGTCGAGGGAACGATCCACCTGTGGGTGACCGACCGGAAGTAGCCGCCAGGACATAAGGTCTTCGGCGTGAGTGACGCATTGCGGTTTGTGGACATCACCGAGGATCAGTTGGACGCGGTGATGAGGGTGCGGGCACGGTCGTTCGGGCTGATGGCGCCCGGCGATCGCGAGCAATGGCTCAAGGACGCGCGGGTATTCCTTCAGGACGGCCGGTACGTCGGTGTCGCGGACGGCGACGAGGTGATCGCGGCGGCCCGGTTCTGGGCCTTCGAGCAGTGGTGGAGCGGCCGCAGCGTTCCGGTGGCCGGTGTCGCGGGCGTGGTGGTGTCGCCGGAGTACCGGGGTCGTGGTGTGGGCAGCAAGCTGATGCGGGGTGTGCTCCGGCGCGCTGCGGACAAAGGCTTTCCGCTGACCGCGCTGTACCCGGCGACCACAGTGATCTACCGGCACCTCGGCTACGAGTACGGCGGCGGCCGGTACCGGTTCTCCTTCCCCGCGGCGGACCTGCGGGCGCTGGGTGGCAAGGGGGTTTCCGTACGACGCGCTGGGCCGGCGGATGCGGAGCGGTTCCTGGAGCTGGTGGGGGAGTCGCACGCGCGACGCCGTACGAACGGTCCGCTGGTGTGGCCGGTCAAAGAGGTCACCGAGTGGCTGGGTGACGAGGAGAACTTCGCCTACATCGCGGACGACGGTTTCGTCGTCTACAACTGGTCCGGCTCGGACCTGTGCGTCGACGAGATCGTTGCCGGGTCCGAGGAGACAGCACGGGCGCTCTGGGCCACTGTCGGCTCCGGCTCGTCCATTGCCAACACTGTGCAGGCCTACATCTCTCCGGACGACCCGGTGCACCTTTTGGTCGAGCACGAGGCCGAGCGAGAGGTTCAGCACCAGCGCTGGATGCTACGGCTCCTGGATGCGCCCACTGCGATCGCGGCACGGGGATTCGTACCTGCTGCCGCAGTGGAGATCGACCTGCGGCTAGAGGACCCAGACGTACCCGACAACAGTGGTGGCTGGCACCTGTCGGTTGCTGACGGGATCGGACGACTCACGCCGGCCCAAGTGTCCGCTGACGTCCTGCAGCTCGGCGCACGCGGACTCGCCGGTCTCTACTCCGGTACGCCGCTGGCCACCCTGCGTGGAGCTGGTTTGGCGACGGGCGGAACGACGGCTGTGGATTCGGCGCTCGACCCGGTTTTCGCAGGACCGACGCCGTACATGCTCGACTACTTCTGAACCCGGCGCGTCGATTTCCTGGTGGGTTGGCCGACGCTTAGGGTTGTCGAACAAACGTTCGGAGGTGATCCATGCGGGTGCTCGGTGTCGACCCCGGCCTGACCAGGTGCGGCCTCGGCGTTGTCGAGGGCACACCCGGTAAGCCGCCGGCGCTGGTCGCCGTCGGAGTGATCCGGACGCCGGCCGAGCTGGATGTGGCCAAGCGGCTGGTCCGGATCGAGGCCGAGCTGGAGGAGTGGATCGCCGAGTACCGGCCGGATGCGGTTGCGGTCGAGCGGGTGTTCGCGCAGCACAACGTTCGGACGGTGATGGGGACGGCGCAGGCGTCCGGTGTCGCGATGGTGGTCGCGGCGCGGCGTGGGTTGCCGGTCGCCTTGCACACCCCGAGCGAGGTGAAGGCCGCGGTCACCGGGTCCGGCCGGGCCGGCAAGGAGCAGGTGACCACGATGGTGACCCGGATCCTCAAGCTGGCCGAGCGTCCGACGCCCGCGGACGCCGCCGACGCGCTCGCGCTGGCGATCTGTCAGGTGTGGCGTGGCGGAGTGACCAACAAGTTGCAGGAAGCGGCCGGGAGCCGGGCCAACCTGGAGGCTCTGGCCCAGGCGCAGTCCCGGCTGCAGGTGGCGAGACTGCGGGCCGCGGTGGCCGCGCAGCAGGGCAAGCGATGAAGGCTGCAGGGCAAGGGTGAAGACAGGAATCAGCAGGCGTGGAGGTTGGCGATGATCGCCTATGTACGGGGGCCTGTGGCGGCCATCGGAGTGGACTGTGCCGTCATCGAGGTCGGGGGAGTAGGCCTGCAGGTCTTCTGCCATCCCGGCACGCTGGCCGGGCTGCGGCCGGGGCAGGAAGCCCGGGTCGCGACGTCGATGGTGGTCCGCGAGGACTCACTCACGCTGTACGGGTTCTCCGACGACGACGAGAAGGACCTGTTCGAGCTCCTGCAGACGGCGTCCGGAGTCGGGCCGAAGCTTGCCCAGGCCGCGCTCGCCGTGCTGAGTCCGGACCAGCTCCGGCAGGCCGTCGCGACCGAAAACCTGGCCGTCCTGGTGAAGGTGCCCGGTATCGGCAAGAAGGGCGCGCAGCGGATCGTGCTCGAGCTGAAGGACAAGATCGGTGCGCCGTCGAAGACCGTGACCGGTCGCCCGCTGCTGGCCTCGGACGCCTGGCGCGAGCAGGTGCACGCCGGCCTTGTCGGGCTCGGCTGGTCGGCTCGTGACGCGGACGACGCCGTCACCGCGGTCTCGCCGCTGGCAGCCGACGACGAAAATCCGTCCGTTCCAGACCTGCTGCGCGCCGCGTTGCGCGCGCTGTCGAAGGCGTAAGGGATGGAAGACAACGTCCGGCCGCTGGTCTCCGCGGACGCGGTGGATCTCGAGGAACGCAAGATCGAGTCCGCGCTCCGGCCACGCACGCTGGCCGAGTTCGGTGGTCAGCGCCGGGTGAGCGAGCAGCTCCAGCTCGTCCTGCACGCCGCCCGCGGCCGCAACCGGGCGCCGGACCACGTCCTGCTGTCCGGTCCGCCCGGGCTCGGCAAGACCACGCTGGCGATGATCATCGCCGCCGAGTTGTCCGCGCCGCTCCGGATCACCAGCGGCCCGGCGATCCAGCACGCCGGCGACCTGGCCGCGATCCTGTCCGGGCTGAGCGAAGGCGAAGTGCTGTTCCTGGACGAGATCCACCGGATGTCCCGGCCGGCCGAAGAGCTGCTGTACATGGCGATGGAGGACTTCCGGGTCGACGTGATCGTCGGCAAGGGGCCGGGCGCGACGGCGATCCCGCTCGAGATTCCGCCGTTCACGCTGGTCGGCGCGACCACTCGGGCCGGGTTGCTGCCGGGGCCGCTGCGGGACCGGTTCGGGTTCACCGGCCACCTGGAGTTCTACGAGGCCGCCGAGCTGGAGAAGATCGTGAACCGATCGGCCGCGCTGCTGGAGGTCGACATCACGCCCGAGGGGGCGGCGGAGATCGCGTCCAGGTCCCGCGGGACACCCCGGATCGCGAACCGGCTGCTCCGCCGCGTCCGTGACTACGCGGAGGTGCGGGCCGACGGCATCGTCACGCTCGCGCTGGCCAAGGCGGCCCTGGAGCTGTACGAGGTGGACAAGATGGGCCTGGACCGGCTCGACCGGTCCGTTCTGGACGCTTTGTGCCGCCGTTTCGGCGGTGGACCGGTAGGTCTTTCCACCTTGGCCGTTGCGGTCGGCGAAGAACGTGAGACCGTGGAGGAAGTGGCCGAGCCGTTCCTGGTCCGGTCCGGGTATCTGGCCCGTACGCCGCGCGGCCGCGTCGCCACGCCGGCGGCCTGGCGGCACATCGGGCTCAAGGTCCCGAAGGGTGCAACCTTCGCGGACACGTTGTTCGACGATGAATAGAAGAGAGTGGAGACAGCCTTCCTGAGTGTCGATACGGCCTTCCTGGGAACGTCCGAGTTCGCCGGAACGTAGACACTGCGTACCGAGTAACTCAAACGTGACCCCGTGTCATGAGGCACTTGTTGCCGCTCAGGGTTAGACTCCCCGGTGGCCTGACCTCAGGCCACTTCCGGTGCGACCTGCGCGCTTGAGCAGAGCGTGCCGGACGCCCGTACTCCCGATCGACAAAGGATTTTGAGACCCGATGCAACTCCTCGCAGTACCTTTGGCCTCTTCCGGGGGCGGCTCCGGCTTCACGTTGCTGCTGCCACTGATCCTGATCGTCGGGATGATCTGGTTCATGAGCCGGACGCAGAAAAAGCAGCGTCAGCGGCAGGCAGACACCGTCGCCGCGCTTGCTCCGGGTAGCAAGGTGATCACCACCAGCGGCCTGGTCGGCATCGTCGAGGAGACCGACGACGAGTACGTGACGCTGGAGATCTCCGAGGGCGTGCTGGTGCAGGTCGTCAAGGGAGCGATCGGGCGGGTCGTCCCGGACGAGGACGCGGACGCGGTCGAGGAGCCGGTCGAGGCCGAGCCGGTCGCGGAAGAGTCCGGCAAGGACCCGGTCGACGTACCGGACGCAGGCAAGACCGGCAAGGTGCAGGACAAGCCGAGCCTGCCGCCGACGCACACCGAGAACTGATTTTCCGTCCCAACGGCCTGCGGCGTGGCGCCCACCCTGACGACTTGTCACGGTCATCCGGCGATGCGGCGCGCCCAGAAGCACAAAGGTTGAATCTGACGTGGCAACGACGACGACATCACGCCCCGGGCGGAACCTGATCGTCTTGGTGGTCATCGTGATCCTGCTGTTCGGGACCATGGCGCTGACCAAGACCTGGAAGCCCAAGCTCGGCCTCGATCTGCGCGGTGGTACCACCATCACGCTGACCGCCCAGACGCTGGACGGCAAAGGCACGGTGACAGCCGACCAGCTGCAAGAGGCGAAGGCCATCATCGACCGGCGCGTCAACGGCGCGGGTGTCGCGGAGTCGGAGATCACCACCTCCGGGTCGAACCACATCAACGTGGCCGTCCCCGGTGCCACCAAGGAGTCGTTGGTCCAGCAGGTCGGCCAGACGGCGCTGCTGTACTTCCGGATCGTGCTGGCCCAGGACTCGGCGGCACCGGCGCCGACGCCGACACCCACGCCGTCGGGTACGCCGAGCGCGACGCCGAAGCCGAGCACCACGCCGAAGCCCAGTGCGAGCGCCACCATCAAGCCGTCGACGTCGACCACGCCGAACGGCCGGGCCTGGACCAGCGCCCTGGGCAAGGCCGGCGCGGCCGCCACCCCGACCCCGACGCCGACTGCGCCGAAGTCGAGCACGACCCCGAAGGCGAGTACGACGCCGAGCACTCCGGCGGCAACCCCGTCGACTCCGGCGGCCAAGCCCGGCGACCCGTTGACCTACACCCCGGACGCGGCCACGCAGGCGGCGTTCGCGGCGTACAAGTGCGACGCCAAGCAGCAGGACAACCCGGACCTGCCGCTCTTCTCGTGCGACCAGACCAAGCAGGTCAAGTACCTGCTCGGTCCGGCGATCATGAAGGGTCAGGACCTGTCGGACGCCTCCGCCGGCATCCCGCAGAACGGGATCCAGTGGCAGGTCAACCTGAAGTTCACCGGCGAGGGCGGGAACAAGTTCCTCGCCGCGACCACGAACCTCTCCCAGCGCGGCCAGGGCGCGAACCAGTTCGCGATCGTGCTGGACGGTACGACGATCTCGGCCCCGAGCGTGGAGAACCCGATCCCGGGTGGCCAGGCGCAGATCACCGGATCGTTCACCGAGGCCGAGGCGCGCGACCTGGCCAACGTGCTCAAGTACGGTGCGCTGCCGGTCAAGTTCGACATCTCCACGGTCGACACGGTCTCGGCACAGCTCGGTGGGGAGCAGCTGTCGGCCGGGATCTGGGCCGGTCTGGCCGGTCTGGCGCTCGTCGTGATCTTCTGCTTCCTCTACTACCGCGGTCTGGGGATCGTGGTGGTCGCCTCGCTGGCGGTCGCCGGCGTGCTGACCGGCTCACTCGTGATCCTGCTCGGTAAATCGATCGGGTTCACGCTGTCGCTGGCCGGCATCGCGGGTCTGATCGTCGCGGTCGGTATCACCGCCGACTCGTTCATCATCTACTTCGAACGACTACGCGACGAAGTGCGCGAGGGGCGCAGTCTGCGCTCCTCGGTCGAGACCGGCTGGGCTCGCGCCAAGCACACGATCATCGCCGCCGACTCGATCTCGCTGCTCGCCGCGGTCGTGCTCTACGTGCTGGCGGTCGGCAGCGTGAAGGGCTTCGCGTTCACGCTCGGTCTGACCACGCTGATCGACCTGGTCGTGGTCTTCCTGTTCACCAAGCCGATGGTCACCCTGCTGGCCCGGACCGACTTCTTCGGTCACGGCCACAAGCTGTCCGGTCTGGATCCGGAACATCTCGGCGTCGACCGGCTGCCCGGTCAGACGAAACCGTCGCTGCGGCCGCGGAAGACGCCGTCGACGCGCAAGCCGGTCGGAGGGGAGGTCTGATGTCGAAGCTCGGACAGATCGGTGCCAAGCTGCACCGCGGTGAGGTCTCCTACGACTTCATCGGTCATCGCAAGATCTGGTTCACCGTCTCCCTGGTGCTGGTGGCCGTGTCGCTGATCGGCCTGTTCACCCGTGGACTGGCCCTCGGAATCGAGTTCAAGGGCGGCAACGAGTACCAGGCGAAGGTCAAGGTCACCGACAGCACCGTCCAGGACTTCGGCAACGCCGTGAAGGCGACCAACGCCCAGGGCCTGGGCGACCCGGTCGTCACCACGATCAACGGCAACTCGGTGCGGGTGCAGACCAAGCCGCTGAGCCAGACCGACATCGCGAAGGTGAAGGACGCGGTCGCCAAGGAGGCCGGGATCCCGGTCGACCAGGTGACCACGTCGCAGATCGGCGCCTCCTGGGGTCAGCAGATCGCGGACAAGGCGTTGCTCGCGCTGCTGGTGTTCCTGGTCCTCGTGTTCGCGGTGATCTGGCTGTATTTCCGAGAAGCCAAGGGCTCGATCGCCGCGATCATCGCGCTGGTCCACGACGTCACGATCACGGTCGGTGTGTATGCGCTGATCGGGTTCGACGTGACGCCGGCGACGGTGATCGGCGTCCTGACCATCCTGGGTTACTCGCTCTACGACACGGTCGTGGTCTTCGACAAGATCCGGGAGAACACCCGCGGTATTACCGGCTCGAACCGGTACACCTACTCCGACGCGACCAACCTGGCCGTGAACCAGACCGTCGTACGGTCGATCAACACGACGGTCACGGCGTTGCTGCCGGTCGGTGCGATCCTCGTGGTCGGCACCTGGGTGCTGGGGACCGGGCCGCTGAAGGACCTGTCGCTGGCCCTGTTCGTCGGTATCGCGGTCGGTGCGTACTCGTCGATCTTCATCGCGCCCGCGCTGCTCGCGACGTTCAAGGAGCGCGAGCCGGGGATGAAGGCGCTGAACCGCCGGGTCACGGCCAAGAAGGCGCAGACGGCCGCCGCAGCGAACGGCGCCCCGGTGGCGGTCGCAACCGCGGGAGCGACGGCGCGTACCGCCGTACCGGACGCTCCGCGCAAGCAGGATCGACCAGCAGGTACGGCGCCGACACCGGCGGCTCGCCCGATGAAGGCGACCGGCTCCGGCCGGCCGCAGCCGTCGCGCAAGCCGCGGTCGAAGCGCGGTAAGTGATGCGGTCGCTGGAGCAGGTCCTCACCGAGGGCATCCGCGACATCCCCGATTACCCGCAGCCGGGGGTGGTGTTCAAGGACATCACCCCGCTGCTGGGTGATCACGGCGGCTTCGCCCAGGTGGTCGAGGCGTTGGCCGCGGCCGGGCGCGACGCCGACGGGACCCCGGTGGTCGACAAGGTGGTCGGGATCGAGGCGCGCGGGTTCATCCTGGCCGCTCCGGTCGCGCTCGCCCTCGGCGCCGGGTTCGTGCCGGTGCGGAAGAAGGGGAAGCTGCCGGCTCCGACGTACGAGGAGTCGTATGCGCTGGAGTACGGCGAGGCGACCATCGAGGTGCACCAGGACGCGTTCACGGCCGGGGAGCGGGTGCTCGTGATCGACGACGTGCTCGCCACCGGCGGGACGGTCGAGGCGTGTCTGCGGCTGATCCGCCGCTGTGGCGCCGAGGTCGTCGGTACGGCGGTCCTGCTCGAGCTCTCGTTCCTCCCGGGCCGCAAACGGCTCGCGGACGAGCACCTGACCTCGCTCGTGACGGTCTGAAATCGGGCAAACTCTGGGTGAGCGCCGGATGACCCGGCGTGTTGTCCACAGGGTGTTTCCGCCTCGTTGGCCGGTGCCCCCTAGACTGGGGGCCTGTCGGCGGAGGGACACAACGTGGGCGAAGACCCGGCGATGACATCAGCGGTGCCGAACGTGGTTCCGCAGGAGCCTCCGCGCGCGCCCGCACCGGTGCGCCCGGCGCCCGTGTCACCGCCTGCCTCCCAGCAGCCGCCACGGATCGCCCCGGCGCCCGCCCGGGTCCGGGCCCGGCTGGCTCGCCTCGGTGGCACCCGCCATCCGAACCGGGCGCCGATGCTGGAGCCGCTGTTCCGGGTCGTCCGCGCGACGCACCCCAAGGCCGACCTGGCGATGATCGAGCGCGCCTACCGGACCGCGGAGAAATACCACACCGGACAGCTCCGCAAGAGCGGCGACGCGTACATCACGCACCCGCTCGCGGTCGCCACCATCCTGGCCGAGCTCGGTATGACCGCGCCGACCCTGTGCGCCGCTGTACTGCACGACACGGTCGAGGACACGCCGTACACGGTGGAAGAGCTGACCCGCGACTTCGGCGAAGAGATCGCCATGCTGGTCGACGGCGTCACGAAGCTGGACAAGGTCAAGTACGGCGAGTCCGCCCAGGCCGAGACGATCCGCAAGATGGTCGTCGCGATGGCCAAGGACATCCGGGTGCTGGTGATCAAGCTCGCCGACCGGCTGCACAACATGCGCACGCTGGGGTTCCTGCGGCAGGAGAAGCAGGAGCGGATCGCCCGCGAGACGCTGGAGATCTACGCACCCCTGGCCCACCGGCTCGGTATGAACACGATCAAGTGGGAGCTCGAGGACCTGTCGTTCTCGACCCTGCACCCGAAGGTGTACGACGAGATCGTCCGGCTGGTCGCCGAGCGCGCGCCGTCCCGCGACGAGTACCTGGCCTCGGTCATCGACCAGGTGCACGAGGACCTGCGTGCCGCCAAGGTGAAGGCGACCGTCACCGGCCGGCCGAAGCACTACTACTCGATCTACCAGAAGATGATCGTGCGCGGCCGCGAGTTCGGCGACATCTACGACCTGGTCGGGATTCGCGTGCTGGTCGAGTCTGTCCGGGACTGCTACGCCGCGCTGGGCATCCTGCACGCGCGGTGGAATCCGGTCCCCGGCCGGTTCAAGGACTACATCGCGATGCCGAAGTTCAACATGTACCAGTCGCTGCACACCACGGTGATCGGCCCGCAGGGCAAGCCGGTGGAGCTGCAGATCCGGTCGTTCTCCATGCACCGCCGGGCCGAGTACGGTATCGCCGCGCACTGGAAGTACAAGGAAGACCCGACGACGGCCGCCCCGGACGCCTCGGGCGCGCCCACCACCGAGATCGGCGGGCCGAACGAGATGCCCTGGGTGCGGCAGCTCGTCGACTGGCAGCGGGAGACCTCCGACCCGTCGGAGTTCCTCGACTCGTTGCGGTTCGAGATCAACAACTCCGAGGTCTACGTCTTCACCCCGCGCGGCGACGTGATGTCGCTGCCGACGGGATCGTCGCCGGTCGACTTCGCCTATGCCATCCACACAGAGGTCGGGCACCGCTGTATCGGTGCCCGGGTCAACGGCCGGCTCGTGCCGCTCGAGAGCACGCTGGAGAACGGCGACGTCGTCGAGGTGTTCACCTCGAAGGCGCAGGGCGCGGGACCGTCGCGGGACTGGCTCACGTTCGTCAAGAGCCCCCGCGCGCGGAACAAGATCAAGCACTGGTTCTCCAAGGAGCGCCGCGACGAGGCGATCGAGCACGGCAAGGACGCCATCGCCAAGCAGCTCCGCAAGGAGGGCCTGCCGCTACAGCGCCTGCTCTCCCACGAGACGCTGACCGCGGTCGCCAACTCGCTGCGTTACCCGGACGTCACCGGCCTGTATGCCGCTGTCGGCGAGAGTCACGTGTCCGCACAGGCCGTCGTACGGCGTCTGATCGAGACGTACGGCGGTGAAGAGGGCGCGGCCGAGGATCTCGCCGAGGGCGTCCACCTGCCGGCGACGCGTGAACGGCGCAAACGGACGGCGCGCGGCGATGCCGGTGTGATCGTCAAGGGTGCGACGGACGTGCTCTCCAAGCTGGCCCGGTGCTGTACGCCGGTGCCCGGTGACGAGATCATCGGCTGGGTCACCCGTGGTGCGGGCGTCTCGGTGCACCGGGCCGACTGCGCGAACGTGGAGAACCTGCAGACCCAGCCGGAGCGGATCGTCGAGGTCGAGTGGGCGCCGACGGCTCAGTCGGTGTTCCTGGTCGCGATTCAGGTCGAGGCGCTGGACCGGGCCCGGTTGCTGTCGGACATCACGCGAGTGCTGTCGGACTACCACGTGAACATCCTGTCCGCGGCGCTGACCACGACGCGCGACCGGATCGCCAAGTCGCGTTTCACCTTCGAAATGGGCGATCCGACGCATCTGGGTCACGTACTCAAGGCGGTTCGGTCGGTCGAGGGCGTCTTCGACGTGTACCGCGTGACGCAGTAACACCTCGATGGGCAACTCCTTCGGCGGTTCGGATGACGGGCCGCGGTTGAGGTTGTCCAACGGGGCGTCGACCGTGTTCCTCGACGTACTGGCGTTGGCGGCCTGTGAGCTGGCGGGGTCATCGGATTTCGAGCGCGGGTTTGCGTTGATGCTGTGCAACGCGCGGATCGGGCTGGGGAATGAGAGTTTCGACCTGGATGAGTTGCCGTGGTCCTCGGAGCCGGCGGCCGAGCGAGCGTTCGTGGTGCGGGTGGTCGAGTTGGCGCGGTCGCATTTCCGCTGGGGGATGCTCGGGTACGAGCCGCCGTACGCGGAGTCGTATCTGAGCGAGTATGCGGAGCTGGTGCGGGGGTACTCGCCGCCTCGGGATGCTGTTGCCGTGACTGGGTTGTGGGATCCGAGTCCGGGGGTGGCGTCGTTCGCGCAGTGTCCTCGGCATGGGTTGTTCGTGGGGGATTACCCGGATTGCCGGCTGTGTTTGTGAGGGTTGGGACACTGCGGGCATGACTGGATTTGGTCGCCGCGGGGTCCTGATCGCCGGGGTCGGGGTGCTGGCAGGGTGCAGTGACTCGTCGTCTCAGGCTCCTTCGCCTTCGAGCGCTCCGCCGTCCAGCCCTCCGCCGTCCAGCAGTTCTCCTTCGGCCGGTAGTTCTCCTTCGGCCAGTTCTCCCTCTGCCAGTCCGCCGCCGGCTAGCACGCCGGCTCCTACGGTTGCGCTGCCGTCGGTGCGGAGCTGGGCGCCGGGTGCGGGCGAGATCCAGCCTGAGGTGAAGCGGCTGGCCGTGGCTGCCGTTGTGAAGCTGCTGCAGCCGGCTGGGACGAGGACTGCGGTTGAGGTGATCGACGCGCAGTACGGCGGCATTCTGACCGACTCAGCGAGTGTCCTGGTGCCGTGCCGGGTGTATACGATCAGCGGCGGCCGTGTCGTCACTGGCGGTACGACGGTCGACGTACGCCTCAGCCGGTCGGGTGGGACGTGGCGGGTGACGGCCACGCACCCCGCTCAGCCCGGTGCGGCGGCCGCGAGTGTGTCGGCTGCTGCACGTCAGGTGCTGGCGAGTGACCAGATCGCACTGCCACCAGCGTCGGCGGCTGACATCCGTTCGGGGCAGGTGCACGACAGCGTGCTCACCACGATGCTGGAGCTGGCCAAGACGTACCGCATCGGCGTCAGCGTGATCCGCTCCGGCCATCCACTGGACGTCTTCGGTACGGACCGGCCGAGCGACCACCCGCGCGGCCGCGCCTTCGACACCTGGCAGATCGACGGCCGCGCGGTCGTCGCCCCGACCACGCCGCGTTCGCTGGTCACGGCGTACATGCGCGCGGCCGAGTCTCTGGGCTCGTACAACGTCGGCGGCCCGGTCCAGCTCTCCGGTACGGCGTTCTTCTCCGACCAGACCCACCACGACCACGTCCACGCGGGCTTCCGTACTTAGCCCTTGGGTTAGTCCCACTCCCAAGAGATGCCGACCGTGCCCGGAGCCGCGGAAGGCTCGATGACGTGGACTCGGCCGTCGGGGGTGAGCATGAGTTCGCGCTTGTTGAGGTCGGGGCCGCTGGTGTGGCGGCGGCTGAAGCCGTGCACGCGCACCGGGAGCGCCGCTCGGTCGAACTGGACCTCGAGCACGTAATGCATGCCGCCCCACTCGCTGAACCGCTGGTAGTCGGTGGTCGGCAGACCGGTCCGGTCCTCGACCTCGTACTGGACGACCGCCGTCTCCCCAACGGCGAGCACCCGGTCGAGCAGCAGCTCTCCGAGCATCGCGCCGGCCTCGGCGGCCCGTGCGATCCGGCCGAGCCGGCAGCCGCTCGACGCGCGCAGGACGAGCTGATCGACATCGCATCCAGGCTCGCCTTGGTGGGCGATGATGAGGCGATCCACGGGCTGTACGGCGACCACGCTCTGGATCACGCGGCGCCGCTGGGCGCTGCGATCCACGCCGAGCCGGACCTCCTCCAGCACCGTGATCGTGCGGACGCGTCCGTGCGCGTCCCGCCGGAGGCGGTCGAGGAGCCGCGTCAATGCCTCGGCGTAGTCGACAACGGCGTACGGATGGGCGGCCGGCTCGGTCCGCGCGGGCGGGATCCGGACCGTGAGCCAGCCGGGTGGCACCTGCAGGAGCTGTTCGAGGGCGGTGACAATCGCCAGGGAGTCCTCGCGGGGGACCCGACGGCCGCTTTGCCAGGTGCTGAGCGTTGCGACGCCGACGTTCAGGCCACGCTCGGCCAGGTGGGTGCGGATCCGGTTCAGGGCCAGCCCGCGGCGCGCGATCGCCTGCCGCAGCGCCTCGGCGAACGACGCTTGCGGGGCTACCTCGGGAACTGAGGACTCGGTCATGGGGATTCGGTCATGGAGATTCGGTCATGGCGGCGGCTCCTTCGCGGAAGTGTAAACGTTCACAGCACTGCGTGGCACTGGCTCGTCACGGGCTGTTCACGCCGATCTGCTGTTCACACTGCGCCTCCGCGGGGATCCCGGGTTCTTGCCGCGTGCCCCCGTCGTACTGACGATGGGATCCGCCCACCCCCGCAGTACCTCGAAGGAGGACTCATGCGCAGGCTCCGCCCCCGCCGCTCATGGTCGTTGCTGATGGCAATGGTCATCGGCCTGGCCACGTTGGTGCCGCTCGCACCGCAGGCCACGGCCGCACCCGGTAGCTACTACCTCAGCGTCACCGGCCAGTCGCAGCAGAAGTCGAACTGGTGCTGGGCCGCGACCGGCAACAGCATTGCCGCGTTCTACGGTCGCACGTACTCGCAGAACCAGTTCTGCAACCTGGCCTTCGGCAACAGCCAGAACGCGACCTGCCCGAACAACCAGGCCACGCTGGCCAACGACCAGCAGGCGTTCCGGTCGATCGGGATCAGCGCCGGCAGCTATGTCTCCGGCACACTCAGCTTCAGCACGCTCGTCACGGAGATTGCTGCCGGACGCCCGGTGATGACGCGGATCGGTTGGTCGTCGGGTGGCGGTCACATGATGGACATCATCGGGTACGACTCCTCGGACTCCACGCTCGAGTACTACAACCCGTGGCCGGACGACCCGCGGTACAACTACTCGTCGTACAGCTGGTACCGGTCCAACTCGCAGTTCACCTGGACCCACTCGCTGTACCGGATCGGAGCCTGACATGCGCATCCTGCTTCGCGTCGCCGCCGTACTCGGTGCTGGTCTCGGTCTCACTTTCGCCGTCGCCGGCGCGGCCGGTGCCGCTTCGCCGCAGCCCGTGTCCCCGACTGAGTTGTCCAAGGCAACCACTTCCGCGAGATCGTCGGATGCCTTGCGATTGTTGGCGAAAGTCCCTGGTTCGGCCAAGGCCGCGGTCACAGTCTCGTCGGACGCGCGGCCGGTCTACGCGCTGAACCCGGCCTTCGTCCGGGACGCTTCGGTGCCGGTGGCAACCTTCTGGTACGCCGCAACCTCCGCCAGCAAAGGCGGTCAGGCGCTGACGATCTACACCACGCCCGATGCCGCCGGCGCGTGGCACGCAGTCAACGTCGCATCCGGCGACACCGAAGCCCGGATGAGTACGGCGGCTCGTGGCGCACTCGTCTTCACCGAGCCCCAGCTCGGCGCCTGGTACGCCCTGACCGGCACCGAGATCCGTCCACTCAACCCGTCCGCCGTGAAGTCCATCGGCAATGCACCCATCACTGTCTCGGCCTACCAGGACCTCGTTGCCAGCCGCTACTCGGACAAGCTGCCCGGTTCGCCGTACTCCGACAAAGGCATGGCCGGCGGTTATGACACCACCGCAGCTGTTTCTGGTGGTTCCTACAGTGACTTCGCCTACCCGGCCGCGGGCGCCGCCGGCCTCCTCATCCTCGTCTTCCTCTACCGCCGCCTGACCACCCGATAGAGACTCGGTCCGCCGTACCGAGCCCACCGGCCCCTCGCTCGGTACGGCGGAGCGACCGCTACGGCAGTGTGTGGCCTGCGGCGGTGAAGAGGCGGTACC
The DNA here is from genome assembly GCF_053608045.1 of Kribbella sp. NPDC055071. Taxonomy (NCBI): domain Bacteria; kingdom Bacillati; phylum Actinomycetota; class Actinomycetes; order Propionibacteriales; family Kribbellaceae; genus Kribbella; species Kribbella sp. NPDC055071. The sequence goes on along the minus strand of NZ_JBSGUS010000020.1, from coordinate 142,631 downwards.
ACTCCTGACGGCTCAGGGTCACAGACATCGCGTCGGCGGCCTCCTGGACCCAGGCAGGGGTGGTGGTGCCGATGACGATCTGCAAACTGGCTGGGTGGCGAGCGATCCAGGCCAGCGCAATCCCGGTGGGGGTGGAGTTGTGGGTCTGCGCGAGTTCGTCGAGGACGTCGTTGAGCGCGGAGTAGTTCTCGCGGTCGCCGATGAAGACGCCGCCCGGTGCAGGCCGCTGCAACGAGCCCCACGTCTGGATGGTCATCTTCTTCAGCCGGCTGTAGTCGAGGATGCCCAGGTCGCGGTCGCCGGACTGGTCCAGTCGCATGATGTTGGCAGCCAGGCCCTGCGCCACGAGCGCCGCGTGCGCCAGGCTGAACTGGAGCTGGTTCGCGACCAGCGGTTGCCGGACAGAGGCGGCCAGAAGTTCGATCTGACCTGGCGTGAAGTTCGAGACGCCGAACGACGAGACCTTGCCGGCGGCGTGCAGGTCTTCGAAGGCGGCCGCGACCTCGTCCGGCTCCATCAGCGTGTCGGGGCGGTGCAGAAGGAGGACGTCGAGGTACTCGGTCCGCAGCGCCGCGAGCGACTGCTCGACACTCGAGACGATGTGTTCGCGGGAGAAGTCGAAGTATCCGGGCCGGATCCCGACCTTGGACTGAATCATCACCTGGTCCCGCTCGGACGCGGGGATCGGTTGCGCCTCGCCGTACCGCTGCTCGCAGCCGTGCGGCCCGCCGTAGATGTCCGCATGGTCGAACATCGTCACGCCCGCGTCGCGCGCCGTCCCGACGAGAGTCCGGACCTCCGCGTCACTCAGGTCCTTGATCCGCATCAGCCCGAGCACCACCCGCGACACGGTCGTCCCGCTCGCACCCAACGCAATCGTCGACACCAAGACCTCCCAGCTAGCTGACCTTGCTGGAACGTTATCCCAGCAGCTCGACCATCGCGCCGGCCGTCCTCACCACCGCCGCGGTAAGCGGGGCTCCTGACACGGAAAGGCCCCGACGGCGAGCTCCAACGCCGGATAAGACCCCCACAAGTCAGTCCGCCGCACGGAGATCACGTGCCACCCCAGCCCTTCCAACTCAATCCGCCGAGTCTCATCCCGCATCTCCTGCTTAACCGACGAATGCCATTGGTCACTGTCGTACTCAAGCCCCAACCTGCGCCCGTCGACCGGGCGGTCGGGATAACCGAGGTCCAGCCGGTAGACGCCGTTCGGCCCTTCCACCCGAACCTGCAGGTCAGGCCGTCCGAAGCCCGCGTCGAACAGTCGGAGCCGCAACCACGATTCCCCAGGTGAGGCGGCCCGTCCGTCTGCGAGCCGCAGAATCTGCGCCGCCTGTGAGCGGCTGTCCGCCGCGAAGCACCCAGCCGCGGCATCGTGCAAGTCCTGAGGTTTGACTGCTCGGCTGCGCAGTAGCCCATCCAATGTCGAGAGCGCGAACGGACGACTCAACTGCCGGGCGAGCTCGATCGCGGTCGCGGCCGGCGTGATGACCTTCAGACCAAGAACCTCAACCGTCGGCCGTTCCTCGTACGTCCACTCAGGACGAATCAGCTCGGCATTGAGAGCCGTGGTGTCAATCCCATGCAGCCACGCCGCCGCGCGCCCACTCACCACCCCGTCCGGCGGCACCACCAGCCGGAGTGCATCAGCCCGCAGTTGTGGTGAGTCGCGTACCCGGACGTCGACGTACACACCCTTCATGTACTCGCGAATCTCACCCCGCGCCAACAACCACTTGAGTTTGCGAGGCACCTGGCGCGGCGTGAAGGGAAGACCGCACCAGTAATACGGAAGATCAGCAGGAAACATCCCCAAAGAATGACCCAAACCCCCAACAAGCGTCAGAAGTTATCCACAGCCCCCTCCGGTGCCCGATCTGACGAGCGTCCCCAGGCCATCACAATCCGCCGATCCCAGGATTCCCAGGCGAGGGTCGTCCGCCGACGCACGATCGTGATGGCCTGGAGATCCGCGGCGGACGTGTGCCACTCACCAACCCTGGCCTCCGTGAGGCACCGCATGCTGTTCCGCCTGCCCGATGGCGGCGCAAGCACTCAACGGTCCGGTTGATGAGTGGCACAGGTCCGCACATCACGACAGCAGCTAGAAGGTTCGCGCGGTTGCGCTGCAACTCGCGCGGGGGCGCGGTCACTCCGACCCGCGTGCGGTAGTTCGCGCGATGAGCGTTAGGAGCGCGCGATAGCACGCACCGTTTGGATGGGTGGGAGCGGCGCGTAGCACGGCGACGGAGGAGTCGGGGGTAGCACCGCGTGGGTGGACCACATCCGCCCCTCTCCCAGCTTGTACCGGGTGGGTGGACCACACCCCCCGGGAACTAGCTGAAGTCGGTTAGGGCGTTTTGGGCTTGGGTTAGCCATTCTCGGCGGGCGGCTATGGCTTCGCGGGCTTCGGTGGCTTTGCGGGCGTTGCCTTGGGATTCGTGTTTTGCGGCCTGCTTTTCCAGGTCCGCGATGAGGGACTGGAGTTGTTTGACGGTGGCTTCGGCGCGGGCGCGGGCTTCGGGGTTGCTGCGGTTCCAGACCTCGTCCTCGGCGGACTTGACGGCTTGTTCTACCGCGCGGAGACGGCCGTCGATGGGGCGCATGGAGTCGCGCGGGATCTTGCCGATCTGGTCCCAGCGGTCCAGGAGGTCGCGGAGCTGGTCGCGGGCGGTCTTGGCGTCGCGGACCGGGAGGATGGCTTCGATCTCGACCAGCAGGGTTTCCTTGGCCTGCAGGTTCTCGATCTGCTCGGCATTTTCCTCGGCCTGGATCGCGTCGCGCGCGCCGAAGAAGGTGTCCTGCGCGGCCCGGAAGCGCGCCCACAGCTTGTCGTCGACGTCGCGCGGCGCGGGGCCGGCGGCCTTCCACTGCCGCATCAGGTCGCGGAACCGGCCGGAGGTCGGACCCCAGTCGGTGGAGGTCGTCAGCGTCTCCGCCTCGGCCGCGAGCCGCTCCTTCACCACCGCGGCCTCCTCACGCTTGGAGGAGAGCTCGGCGAAGTGCTGCTTGCGGTGTCGGGTGTACGTCGTACGCGCCGAGGAGAACCGATGCCACAGCTCGTCGTCGCTGGACTTGTCGAGCCGGGGGAGGGCCTTCCACTCGTCGAGCAGCTCACGCAGACGCGTCACACCGTGCCGCCAGTCGGTACCGGCGGCGATGGTCTCGGCCTCGATGGCGATCTTGGTCTTGGCTGCGCGGGCTTCCTCGACCTTCGCGGCACGCTCGGCCTTGCGCTTCTCACGCTGCTGGCTGACCAGGGGAGCGAGCGCTTCGAGCCGGGAGCGCAGTCCGTCGAGGTCGCCGACGGCTTGGGCTTCGTCGATCGAGCTGGTCACCTTCTTGACCGCAGCGCGCGCGTCGTCGGGGGAGACGGTGCCGGCCTGGACCCGCTGTTCCAGCAGCTCCACCTCGAACGCCAGCGCGTCATACCGGCGGGTGTAGAAGGCGAGGGCCTCCTCGGGGTTCGCGTCGGGCCACTGGCCGACCGCGCGCTCGCCGTCCTTGGTCCGTACGTAGACCGTTCCGTCCTCAGCTACCCGGCCCCAGCTCTCTCCGGCCACAACTCGCCCCTTCCGGCGGTATGTACTGCGCTCGTGCCCATTCTGGTCAGTCCCTGGTCCAACCGCTCGAACAGGGTCCCGACTGGGCGCGTCGGGCGCCAACCCAACGCTTATCCCTGAACAATCACAAACTCCCAGCCCAGGCGCAACGGTGTTGCGTCACAATCCGGTTCGAAGTGCGCGGCCGATGACCGGTAGCCTTAGTGGCTGACACCGAACATTCGTCGGCGTCTACGGCGCCCAGGCGGGCACCTCGCTGCGTGGAGAAGCAGCCACGATGAACACCGCATCGAGGCTCCTTCTCCGCCTTGCGATGCACCCACCTGGACACCGTAGTCACTCGACGCCTGTCCGGCGCCAGCCACTAGGTGGTCCGGAACTGTTTCAGGAAGGTCTGTCGTGCTCATCGCCGGGTTCCCCGCGGGTTCGTGGGGTACGAACTGCTACGTCGTCGCCACCGGCCAGGGCGCGGAATGCATCGTCGTCGACCCCGGCCAGGACGCGACCGCCGGCGTCGAGCAGGTGGTCCGTGAGAACAAGCTCAAGCCTGTCGCCGTGCTGCTCACGCACGGTCACATCGACCACATGTTCTCGGTCCTCCCCGTCTGCGGGACGTACGACGCGACCGCCTGGATCCACCCCGACGACCGGCACCTCCTCGCCGACCCGATGGCCGGCATCAGCGCGGAGACGGCCAGGATGCTGCTCGGCGGGAACCACGAGTTCGCCGAGCCGGACCACGTCGCCGAGCTCAAGGACGGCCTGAGCCTCGAGCTGGCCGGGTTGAACTTCACCGTCGACCACACCCCCGGCCACACCAGGGGATCGGTCACGTTCACGACGCCGTACGACGGACCCGAAGAGGTCCCCGCGGTGCTTTTCTCCGGTGACGTGTTGTTCGCCGGGTCGATCGGCCGGACGGATCTGCCTGGCGGCGATCATCCGGCCATGCTGCATACGTTGGCCACCAAGATCCTGCCGATGCGCGACGAAATTGTCGTCCTGCCGGGTCATGGTGGCCAGACGACGATCGGCCGGGAAAAGGCGACCAACCCCTACTTGCAGGACCTGGAGATTCAAGAGATATGAGCAAGGTGACCCCGCTCAGCGGGTTCCCGGAATTCCTGCCCAAGGACCGGATTGTCGAGCAGCGTTTTGTCGACGTGATCCGGGAGACGTTCGAGTTGCACGGATTCGCGTCGATCGAGACCCGCGCCGTGGAGCCGGTTGAGCGTCTGTCGAACCAGGGCGAGGACGCGGACAAAGAGATCTACGGCGTACGGCGGCTCGCGGCCGGAGCCGATGAGGACGCGGCACTCGGGTTGCACTTCGACCTGACCGTGCCGTTCGCCCGGTACGTGCTGGAGCACAGCGGCAAACTGGTCTTCCCGTTCCGCCGCTACCAGATCCAGAAGGTCTGGCGTGGTGAGCGCCCGCAGGAGGGTCGCTACCGCGAGTTCACCCAGGCCGACATCGACATCATCGACTCCGGCGACCTACCGAACCACTACGAGGTCGAGCTCCCGCTGGTGATCGCGGACGCACTGCGCAAGCTGCCGGTGCCCGAGTTCGTGATCAAGGTGAACAACCGCAAGATCCCTGAGGGCTTCTACCGCGGGCTCGGTCTGGACGACGTGACCACTGTGCTGCGGATCGTCGACAAGATCGACAAGATCGGTCCGGACAAGGTGGTCGAGCGGCTCATCGAGGCGGGCGCTACCGACAAGCAGGCGCGGCTGGCGGTGCAGCTGGCCGACATCTCCAGCCAGGACACGTCGTTCGTCGACGAGGTCCGAGCGCTGGGCGTCGAGCACCCGACGTTGGACGAGGGGCTCGAGCAGCTGAGCCAGGTGATGGCGGCGGCCGCCGAGCACGCTCCCGGCTTGCTGATGGCCGACCTCCGGATCGCCCGCGGCCTCGACTACTACACCGGCGCTGTCTACGAGATCTACCTGGTCGGCCAGGAGTCGTTCGGATCGGTCGGCGGTGGTGGGCGGTACGACGCGCTCGCCTCCGACGGCAAGACGACGTACCCGGGTGTTGGGATCTCGATCGGCGTATCCCGGCTCGTGCACCGCCTGGTCAGCCAGGGTCTGCTCACCGGCTCCCGTAGTACGCCGACTGCTGTGCTCGTGGCGTTGAACGCCGAGGAGGACCGCGCGGAGGCGATGCGTACGGCGGCAGCCCTGCGGCAGCGGGGGATTCCGGTCGAGGTGGCGCCGGCGGCGGCGAAGTTCGGCAAGCAGATCCGGTTCGCGGACCGGCGCGGGATTCCGTTCGTGCTCTTCAGCACCGAGAACGGCCCGGAGATGAAGGACATCCGCAGTGGCGAGCAGGTGCCCGCCGATCCGGCCACCTGGACACCACCGGCGGCCGACCTTCTACCCCAGATCGACACCCCTCAGGAGAACTCGTGATCCGTACCCATACCGCAGGCTCGTTGCGTGCCGAGGACGCCGGGCAGACCGTGATCCTGGCGGGCTGGGTGGCGCGGCGCCGTGACCACGGCGGCGTGGCGTTCCTCGACCTGCGCGACTCCAGCGGTACGGCGCAGGTCGTCATCCGCGACGAGGACGCGGCGCACGGCCTGCGCTCGGAGTACTGCCTGAAGGTCGTCGGCGAGGTCGCGCTCCGCCCGGAGGGCAACGCGAACCCGAACCTGCCGACCGGCGAGATCGAGGTGATCGCGACCGAGGTCGAGGTGCTGAACGAGGCGGCTCCGCTGCCGTTCCCGGTCGAGGAGCACCACGCGACCCCGGTGAACGAGGAGGTCCGGCTCAAGTACCGCTACCTGGACCTGCGCCGCCAGGGCCCGGGGGCAGCGCTCCGCCTGCGCAGCCAGGTGAACAAGTCGGCTCGCGACGTACTCGCGAAGCACGACTTCGTCGAGATCGAGACGCCGACGCTGACCCGGTCCACGCCCGAAGGCGCCCGCGACTTCCTGGTCCCGGCGCGCCTGCAGCCGGGATCGTGGTACGCGCTGCCGCAGTCGCCGCAGCTGTTCAAGCAGTTGCTGATGGTGGCCGGGATGGAGCGGTACTTCCAGATCGCCCGCTGTTACCGCGACGAGGACTTCCGCGCCGACCGGCAGCCGGAGTTCACCCAGCTCGACATCGAGATGAGCTTCGTCGACCAGGACGACATCATCGCGCTGTCCGAGGAGGTGCTGACCGCGCTCTGGAAGCTCGTCGGGTACGACGTTCAGACGCCGATTCCGCGGATGACGTACGCCGAAGCGATGGCGCGGTTCGGCAGCGACAAGCCGGACCTGCGGATGGGCCTCGAGCTGGTCGAGTGCACGGAGTACTTCAAGAACACGCCGTTCCGGGTGTTCCAGGCGCAGTACGTCGGTGCCGTGGTGATGCCCGGTGGTGCGGACCAGCCGCGCAAGCAGCTGGACGCGTGGCAGGACTGGGCCAAGCAGCGTGGCGCGAAGGGTCTTGCGTACGTGCTGGTCGGTCAGGACGGCGAGCTGGGTGGACCGGTCGCCAAGAACCTGTCCGAGGAGGAGCGCGCCGGGCTGGCCGACCACGTCGGTGCGAAGCCGGGCGACTGCATCTTCTTCGCCGCCGGCCCGGTGAAGTCGTCGCGGGCCTTGCTCGGTGCGGCCCGGCTGGAGATCGGCCGTCGCGGTGGGCTGATCGACGAGTCGACCTGGTCGTTCCTGTGGGTCATCGACGCGCCGCTGTTCGAGCCGGCCGACGAGGCCACCGCGGCGGGTGATGTCGCGGTCGGGTCCGGCGCGTGGACCGCCGTACACCATGCCTTCACGTCGCCGAAGCCGGACTCGCTGGCGACGTTCGACACCGATCCCGGGTCGGCGCTGGCGTACGCGTACGACATCGTCTGCAACGGCAACGAGATCGGTGGTGGGTCGATCCGTATCCACCGCGAGGACGTGCAGAAGCGGGTCTTCAAGGTGATGGGCCTGACCGACGAGGAGGCGACCGAGAAGTTCGGGTTCCTGCTCGACGCGTTCAAGTTCGGCGCGCCGCCGCACGGCGGGATCGCGTTCGGCTGGGACCGGATCACGGCGCTGCTGGCCGGCGCCGAGTCGATCCGCGACGTGATCGCGTTCCCGAAGTCCGGCGGCGGCTACGACCCGCTGACCGCGGCCCCGGCCCCGATCACCCCGGCCCAGCGCAAGGAAGCCGGCGTCGACGCCAAGCCGGAGCCGAAGGAGCCCAAGGCCTAGGCGGCCTCCTTCGGCCCGGGCGTCAGAGCACCTTGCCGTTGCGGTCCAGCGCACGGATCTCGACGGTCGCGTCGTCGCGCTTCAGGTTCGGCTGAAGCGCGGCGACGTACCCGGCCCGGTCGGGAACGGTCACGCTCGACCACGGTGACGCGCCGCCCTTCCAGGTCACCCGCAGCTCGACCCGCGCGACCTCCGGGATCGTCACGAACGCGTACTCCTCCAAGACTCCGTTCCCGACCTGGCCCTTGAGGTTGATCCCGACGATCGGGCTGGTTCGGCTGAGACCGGTCACGTCGGACCGATCCGGCTTGCTCGTCTTCAGCAGTTCGGTGTCGAGGCACAGGTACCACCCGTGGGTGGTGGTGAAGCTCTGGACCAGGCTGCGGGTCTTGCCCGGCGTACCGAACGACTTGATCCAGCGGATGTCGCGCAGGTCGGCCGTGTCCGCGTCGGCCGGCACGGATCGGTTGATCCCGCCGTCGATGCTTTGCTTGTTGGCCAGGCACTTCCGGGCCGCGGCTCGGGCGTCCGCGGCGCCGGCGGCGCCGAGGTCCATCGATCCCGGTGGCAGGTTCTTGGGCGACGGTTCGGCGATCACGCCATTGGGCTGGGTCGCGGTTGGCCCCGGCCCGGCTGGCGTGGGGGCGGGAGACGGGCTGCCTGGCCGGTCCAGGAGGACGGCCCCGACCGCGATGACCGCAATCCCGCAGGCCGCGGCGACCACCGGGACCCACTTCTTCGGGCGCAAGGCTTTGTAGGCGCCGCGGACCGCGGCGCGGCGGAGCTCCTCGGCGTACTCGGGATCGAGCTTCTCGACCGGAGGCGGCTTCAGCAGGTTCATCGGTTCTCCTCCAGCAGAGCGGGCAGACGGCGGCGTGCGCGGGACAGCCGCGCCTTGACGGTGCCTTCGGCAACACCCAGTACGGCGGCTGCCTCGGCGAGCGAAAGCTCGGCCCAATAGACGAGCTCGACGGTCTCGCGCTCGTGGGCCGGCAGGGCGGCCAGCGCAGCCCGAACGGCTCGGATGTGCTGCTCCGAGTCGACTCGCGCGGCTACTGCCTCGGCGTGGTCCGGGTGGTGCAGCGGCGCCGGTTGGCGGAGCAGGAACTGCGTCAGCCGCCTTCTGCCCCGGACGGTGTTGCGCAACTCGTTCCGCGCGATAGTGAGCAGCCAAGGCTTGGCGCTGCCGTGCTGGAGTGGTCCCGGATCAGACCGGCCGAACTGTCGCCACGCCGTCATGAACGTCGCTTGTACGGCGTCGTCCGCGTACGCGTAGGAGCCGGTGTGCCGGACCGCGTAGGCATGTACGGCGTCGGCGTACCGGCTGAAGAGCTCTCCGAGCGCCTCTGGCTCCTGCCGACGCAGCGCGTCCCACAGGTCGTCATCGGGCGCGGTCGGAGGTCTGTCCGCCCGACTCCAAGTCATGGTCATACCCTGCAGGGTCCGCACGGCTTCCCGAGGTTGCCGCGCGTCAGATCGGTTGGGCGCGCACCCAGGTCTGGTCCGGCGTGAGGTAGCCGGCGGGCCGCAGGCCGACCTCGGTCAGTTGGGCGGCCAACTGGTCCTCGGTGAGGTTCTGGGTGAGGATCCGCTGCGACCACGACTTGCCGTCGATGGTGTGCGTCACGGTGGCGGCCTGGCGGTTTCCGGGCAGCTCTTCGACGTCGGAGATGACGAAGCGTTGGTCGTTCCCCTCCCGGACCGACGGGCCGCGGAGCATCCCGGGGGTCTGCTGTTGCAGTACGACGGAACCGCCCGGCCGGACGTGGTAGGCGCAGGTCCGCAGCAGCCGTAGCCGTTCCTCGTCATCGGCGACGTTGATCAGGTACGACATCATCAGCACCACGTCGAATCGGCGTTCCAAGCGCAGGTCGCCGATCGTCGAGCAGATCGTCTCGGTCTCGGTGACGCGGGCGACCATGTCCGGCGACTCGTCGACCGCGACCACGGTGTGCCCGAGCGCGAGCAGCGGCCGGGTGATCCGGCCGGTGCCGCAGCCGAGCTCGAGAATGCTGCTGCCTGGCTCGATCGCGGCGTTGATCAGCTGGTCCTCACCGCGCACCGGCGTGACCTCGTAGAGTTCGATCGCACTGCCGTCCGGTGTGTGCGGTCCTGGCCCGGTCCCGCCTTGTCCGACTCTCATGACCGCAGGCAACACCTGGTAACCGACGGCCGCCAGACCTTCGGTTCACACCGAAAGATGCTGCCCACCCCCCGATGGAGTCCGCCGGCCGACTCGCTTGACCTTGACCCTTTGTATCAATACATTTGGTACAAAGAGTTCGAGGGGAGCGTGGTCGGTGTGGACATCCTGTGGCTGGAAGCCATCCTGGTGGCGGGCGCGGTGGTGCTGTGGGTGCAGCGCCGGAAGGCCGCGAATCGAGAGGTCGATCGGCGGGTCGAGCGGGGCGGGTTACCGGCCGACAGCGTGTACGTCGAGGCCGCGCGGGTGTGGTTCCGGCGCCGGCAGGAGGTCCTGATTCTCGGTGTGCTCATCGGAGCGTTGCTGGCCATCGGGGTGCTGCTGCTGAGTCGTTGGATCGATGGCTCTCCTTTGTTCGCCAGCATGACCTTCGACCTGCGGCTGCTGACCTGGATCGTCGCGCCGATGGCGGCGGCCACCGGCTTCGCCAGCCTGTTTCACGGGTATCGGGCCGTCCGGGCGTCCCGCTCGGACGCGCCGCGGACAGCGGCGCTGCGGCCCCGTCGGCTGACGGATTACCTGAGTCCGATCGAGCTCGCGCTGTACTACGGCGCCGTCGTACTGTCTGTTCTCGGCGCCGGGCTGGGGATTGTGGTCCTCGGTTGTACCGACCATCCGGGCCGCGGGTGGTTCCTCGTCATCAGTGGGCTGGCGGGCGTTGTGCTCTGGGCGATCGGACTGCTGATCCTGCGGATGGCCCTGCGGGTCAACCAGTCCTCCAGCGGTCAGGACGAACTGCGCTGGCAGGAAGCGTTCCGCGCGACCATCCTGCGCGACATCGGAACGGCGATGTACACCGTCAGCTTCCTGCTCGGCATGGCTCCGCTGATGGCGATCGACTGGCCGTCGGACATCCCCGGTTGGGTCCCGTCGTTCGCGACGATCTTGTTCGTGGTCTCGGTCGTGGCCTGGTGCTCCACCTGGGCGCTCGCCGACAGCAAGAGCGGCCTGCGCCGAGTCCAGCGAGTCGCCGGATGATCATCTCGGTCGACCCGGCGGCAGCGAAACCGCCGTACGAACAGGTGAAGGACCAGATCGACGGCCTGATCCGCACCGGCGAACTGGCCCAAGGCACTCGGTTGCCGACCGTCCGCCAACTGGCCGGCGACCTGGGCCTGGCCGTCAACACAGTCGCCCGGGCCTACAAAGAACTCGAAGCCGGCCGACTCGTCGAAACACGGGGTCGCAACGGCACCTTCGTCCTCGCCTCCCGCAGCCGAGTAGACGACGAAGAAACCCGAGCCGCCGCAACCGTCTTCGCCCGCGCCGCCCACCGGGCCCACCTCACCCTCGCCGAAGCCACCGAACTCCTTCACCGAGCCTGGTAACCGCCCGCGCCTCAGCTGTGACGGCTACTTCGAGACTGGGTCGTCGGAGAGGGTCTGGTCGAGGTGGTGGGCGTGGAAGAGGGCTTGGTCCAGGAGGGCTTTGACATGGTGGTCGCCGGCTGAGTAGTACACGAAGGTGCCTTCTCGGCGGCCGCGGACCAGGCCGGCCAGTCGCAGCTTTGCGAGGTGCTGGCTGACGGCTGTCGGGGCTACTCCGGCCAGCTCGGCCAGGCACGCCACGGACGACTCTCCCTGCAGCAGCGCCCACAACACCTTGATCCGGGTGGGGTCTGCCAGCAGCCGGAACGATTCTGCCGCGAGGTGCACCTGCTCCTCGTTCGGCATCTCGAAGTCCTCGATCGACGAGTGCATACCTCTGACCTTACAACTACCTGCTTGCTTGCATAGCTGCATATGTGCGCAGATAGGATGATGGGGACGCGGAGGCGGCACCGGCGCCTCGGCGCGAGGCGCGAGACGCGAGACGCGAGCGAACGGAGCAAGCATGAACGCGACCGACCACGAGCACGGCCATGGACACAGGCACGGACACGGGCACGGGCATGCGCAGGCCGGGGGACTCGGCGGCCGGATGCGGTCGGTGTTCAGGCTGCACAGCCACGACGCCGCCGACTCGGTGGATTCGGTCTTGGAGTCGAGCGCGGAAGGGATTCGCGCGGTCAGGATCAGCCTGGCCGGTCTCGGCGCAGCGGCCGTCGTACAGGCGTTGCTTGTTGTGTTCACCGGCTCGGTGGCCCTGCTCGCCGACACCATCCACAACTTCTCCGACGCTCTGACCGCAGTCCCGCTGTGGATCGCGTTCGCCCTCGCCCGGCGCCCCGCAAGCCGCCGCTACACCTACGGGTTCGGCCGTGCCGAGGATCTGGCCGGTGTCTTCATCGTGGCGATGATCGCCCTGTCGGCTGTCATCGCGGGATATGAGTCCGTACGGCGTCTGCTCGACCCACGCCCGCTCGAGCACGTCGGCCTGCTGATCGCGGCCGGGATCGTCGGATTCGCGGGCAACGAGCTGGTCGCCGTCTACCGCATCCGAGTCGGTCGCCGCATCGGCTCCGCAGCACTGGTCGCCGACGGGCTACACGCCCGCACGGACGGGTACACCTCGCTCGCCGTCGTACTCGGCGGGATCGGCGCGCTGATCGGGTTCCCGCTCGCCGATCCGCTCGTCGGCCTGGTGATCACGGTCGCGATTCTCGTCGTCCTCAAAGGCGCGGCGACCGACATCTACCGGCGTCTCATGGACGCCGTCGACCCCGTGCTCGTCGATGCTGCCGAACACACCATCCATGCCACCACCGGCGTCGAAAGTATCGAAGAGCTCCGGCTCCGGTGGTCCGGCCACCGGATCCGCGGCGAAGTCAGCATCGTCGCGGACCCCGGCCTGAGCCTGATCCAGGCGCATGCCATCGCCAACGACGTACATCATCGGCTCCTGCACGAGCTGCCTCAGCTCGACGCCGTCACCGTGCACGTCAGCCCGCGCGATGCCGACGGCGTCGATCACCACGCCGCACTCGCACACCATCAGCGATCAGCCTGTCGGCCGGAGTCCCTTGAGCTGGCCGAACTCTCCAACGATCCCGGTGGTTTACGGCTTGGTGTGGAGGCGGAGTAGTTCGGCTCGGGTGTGGGTTACGCCGGGGGAGTCGGCGCCGTTGGCGCGGGCGATCTCTTGGGCGAGGTCGCTGGCGGCTTCGAGGAGGTGGTTGGCTTTCCGGCGGCTGTGAAGGTGTTTGCGGTACTTCTTCCGGTCCCTGCCCAGACCGCTGACGGCGTCCAGCAGTGGTGGATCCACGGCGCCGGTCGCGAGCTCGGGGGTGAGGAGTTCGCGGATCCAGGTGCGTTCGTGGCGGGCGGCGTGGCGGAGTACGTAGAAGAGCGCGGCGAGTTCTACCGCGGCGATCAGGAACGGGAGGATGCCGGCCCAGACGCCACCATTGCTCAGGCCGCTCATGTCGTCCCAGGCGAAGTGGAAGAGCATCGCCATCAGCATGGTCAGGACGCCGCGTACGACGTTGCGCTCGCCGCGGGTGCGGCCGAGCGCCCACATCAGGCCGGCGCAAAAGATCGCGCTGAACAGAGCGTGCGACACGATCCCGGCGGCGCCGCGGACGATGAAGACGCGGAGCGACGAGCCGAGCTGGTCGACGCCGTACTGCTGGGTGGCGCCGTTGTACACGTACAGGATGTCTTCGAAGACCTGGAAGCCCAGACCGATGAACGCGCCGATGATGAAGCCGTCGTACGCGCTCCGCACCAGCCTCGGCGCCAAGCCGATCAGCAGCACGAGTCCGATGCCCTTGGCGAACTCCTCGTTGATCGGCGCGGTCAGGCCGGCCCCCCAGTCCTGCGCGAAGTCAGTCCCGCCGACCTTGGCCCAGATCGCCAGCAGGGCCGCGTTGGCCGGCAGCGCGATCCAGAACGTCGCGGCGACGCCACCCCAGACGAAGCCCGTCGCCAGCAGACCGGCCGGCTGGGCAGTGAAGCGGTTGTGGTGGCGCAGGAGCAGCAGCCAGGGGATCAGGTAGAGGCCGAACAGTACGACGCCTCCCGCGAGCGCCGGTGTGTAGAACTGCGCTCCAGGCCCGAACACTCGCAGCATGGTGACCGCACCAGCGCCGACGCCCACGACATAGACCCAGAACGCGACGTTGTGCGGCTGGAGGAACCGGTACGGCTGACCCCAGCCGGACTCCTCGATCGCGTCGAGCTGTGCGGCCTTCTCCTGCGGTACGGCGGTCATCGCGTCACCCCCGGGGTGATGCTGCGCAACATCGTGCTGACCTGTTCCTGATAACGCTCGAACTGGCCGGCCGCCGTACGGATCCGGACCAGGAGCGCCGGGGCAGTGTCGACAGCCGAACCCGTCGCCATCTTGAACGCGACGTCCACGCCATCGCCGCTCGGCCCACTCCCGCTCTCCACCACACCGACCAGTCCGGAGTCAGTCGTCAGCGTGCCCTGTGCAGCGGTGACGCCTGGCGGACTGCCTTGAGACCTATGCACTTGATCGAGGAACGCGGCCGCGCTGCCGTCGTACGTCGTACCGACCAGCTCGATCGTCGCGCCGCCCTGTGCCAGCAGCACCTCCAGACTCGTCGCGGCGGCCCCAGCGCCACCGACGAGCGTCCCTTGCTCCAGCTGCCATCCCACCGGCGGCACCGCGGTCGCACCACCGCCGAGATCGAGCACCTGCCCAGCCCGAATCTCGTTGTGCCATGGAATCGCAGCGTTCAGCCCTTGCCACCCGTAGATCAGCACAAGAGCGATCCCAAGCGCCGTGAACCCAGCCCTGAACGTCCGCCGATCCAGCCCGAACCACCGCTGCTCAACCGGCACCCATTCCCGCGTACTCACCGAATCACTGTAAAACGACCGACCGTGAATGCGGGGGAGCGTGGTCCACCTCCGCGTGCTTCGCGGCCGCTCCGTTCGTCGCGACGCTCCTCACCGCGACAGCTCCGCGCGCTACCCACCCGCCTCCCGGCTCATCGCCGGTATCCTTCCTGCCGGCGTACTGCGTGCTCCTGCGTCGCACGCGGGTGACGATCGGTCAGCGTCCGCACTCGCGGAACCGTGGTCACGGCGCAGCTCTTTGGGCACCCACCAACCATCCTGGCGCGCTCTGGATGGTTGGTGGGTGCACAACGTGGCCGATTGTGTCGATGGGATCACGCTTCGTGTCGTCGGGTCGCGGCGGATCATTTAGACGCGGGATGGCCCCTGGTTTGTTGCATGGATCGCAGGTTGTTGCGGATAAATTCTGGCTCGTTGACGCGGTAATCAGCGGTACGGTCTGCTGTTGCTCCGATTGATCCTGGAGAGGAACAGCGAACGATGCGTGTTGTGAAATTCATGGCCGGATTCACGGCTGCCGTTGCCTGCCTCGCGGCGGCCGGAGCGACCACGACTGCCACTGCTGCCACTACCGCTACCACTGGCAGGGCTACTGCGGCGCCGGCCCCCCGGGCGTTGGAGCCCGGGAAGAGAGTGCTCATTCGGAACGTGAACAGTGACAAATGCATCGCGGTGCCACATGCAACGACGAAACCCCTGACGCAGCTTGTCCAGTGGCCGTGTGGGCCGTTCAACCCGGGCAATCCGAATGAACCGTACAGCCCAGAGAAAATGTGGGACGTCATTCACGACCGGGACTACGGCTGGTACTACTTCCAGAACGTGAAGACCAAACAGTGCCTGACATCGCGTGGCGGCAACGGTGCACCGGTGATGCAGGACACCTGCACCTGGTTCTCCGACCAGGGCTGGAACTACTACGACACCGGCAGCAAACGGCTCTGGAGTGCCAAGACCAAAGATTGCCTGGCCGTCCCCGGCGCACAGACTGGCGACGGCGTTGGGCTGATCCACTGGACCTGCGGCAACGGCGACGAGCAGAAATGGAAGATCTCCTACCTGACCTGATGACCACGGTCGCCACAGGTGCAGCCCATCGACGCACGGGCGCCGACCTTCTTCGTTCTGGCCTTTGACAGCTATCTCTTCGGCACCGTTATTGGACTAACCTCTCATCGCCATCAGCAAGCTGGTGACCCGTTGCTATCGGATGGCGTCCACTTCGGCGTGCAGGACGGCGATCGCGTGGTCGGCGTCGAGTCCGCCCACCAGCACCCGCAGGGTGAGGCCGTCGGAGAGGGCGAGCAACCGTCGCGCGGCGACAACGGCGTCCGCCTCGCTGATGCCGCGCATCGCCCGTACGTGCGCGGCGCACTCGGCCTCGCCCACGCGCAGCGCCTCGGCGAGGACCTCGCGGATCCGGGGGTCGGTGATCGCGGCGGCGAGGTACGCGTACCAGACCGCCACTCCCATCCGCCCCAGCTCGGTGCGCGGCACCTGCTGGACCAGCACGTGCAGCAGCCGGTCGCGCGCGGGGGCGTCCGCCGTGTTGTCGTACGCGGCGACGGCCAGCGCGACAAGCCGTTCGAGACCGGCCAGCACGAGCGTCTCCCGGCTGTCGAAGTAGTGCTGGATCCGGCCGATCGACACGCCCGCAGCCTGCGCGACCACGCGCAGGCTGACCCCTTCGATGCCGTGCAAGGCGATCACCTGCCACAGCGCGCGGACGATCTCGGATCGGCGCAGCTCGTGATCAACGATTTTGGGCATGATGTGAGCCTATCCGGTACGGTCATACTGTAACCTGAGGAAATATGACCGTATTGCAAAGAAGTCGTCGACGGGATGCCAGACATGATCACGGACACTCCGCCGGCCGAGACGAAGGACGCGCCGCCCGAACCGAAGAAGAGGACGAAGCGGCGTCGTTGGCCCATCGTTCTTCTGGTCGTCGTCGCGGTGCTGTCCACGAGCGGATTGGTGGCGATGGTGTTCATGAGCGGACCCAAGCTCGGGTACTTCCGCACTCCTGAGGGGCGTACGGCCTATGTCTCGGCCTACGACGTGGCGATGAAGACGATGCCCGCGCCCACGGCCACGCGCGACGTCACGACGACGTTCGGGACGGTGCGCACCTACGTCTGGGTCAACGACAACGCGGTCGACGACGTACCGGTCGTGCTGCTGCCCGGTCGGTCCAGCGGAGTGCCGATGTGGGGTGTCAATCTGCCCGACTTCGCCGCGCATCGCACGGTGTACGCGTTCGACGCGATCGGCGACAGCGGGCTGTCGCAGCAGACGATCCCATTGCGCGGCATGGACGACAACGCGCGTTGGGTTGACGAGGCGCTGATAGCGCTGAAGCTCGACAAGGTGCACCTGGTCGGGCACTCGCAAGGCGGCGGGCTCGCGGCGGCCGTGGCCGTGCGGTATCCCGAACGTCTCGCCAGCCTCACCCTGCTGGAGCCGATCATGACGCTGGGAAGGGTCCCGGCCTGGGCCTTCGGCTGGGCCGCGCTCGGCTCCCTTCCGGGGATCCCGAAGTCGTGGCGTGATCACGCGCTGAACAAGATCGGCGGGGTCGAGGACGACGAGGTCGATCCGAACGACCCGATCGCCCGGATGATCGCGGCGGGTGCCGAGCACTACTCGGCGGGAAGCCTGCCCACGCCGACGCCGTTGACCGACGCCGAGCTGAAGGCGTTGCCGATGCCGGTCTACGTGGCATTGGCCAGCGACAAGTCGCTGGCGGGCGGCGGCGCGGCCGACAAGGCGAAGCTGATCCCGGACGTGCAGGTCACAGTGTGGCCGAAGACGACGCACTCGCTGCCCATGCAGGCGGGCAAGCCGCTGAACGACGAGCTCGAGTCGTTCTGGGCCGCCCACCCGTAGGGCTTTGACGCCTCGAGGCCGTCGAGCCGCGCGGAGCACGCGCGGACGGAAACGATTCCAGGTTTCTGGGCCAACGTTGTAACGAGATCTGTACACACCGTCTTGGCGTTGCTACTGTCCGGCCAGATTTGACATCGATGTCAACCTCAGGGAGTGGGTCACGATGGTCTCGAGACGAGCGTTCCTGGCGGGTGGTGGTGCGGTGACGGCGGGCGGGTTCGGGGTGCTTCAGCCCTTCGCTTCCACGGCACTGGCTGCAGACTTATCGACGTCCGGCAGCCCCGCCCGGCTGCTGCCGGTGTTCAACCGCCCGAAGCACCTGGATTACGGCGACGTCAGCAAACTCAGCGGGGGAGACCAGACCCTGCTGACAACGTTGCAAGGCATCGTCAACCGTAAAGAGCCGGAGTTGTACTTCATCTACGACACCGGCACCGAGAGCGTGCCGGACGCCAAGTGGCTGAACGACATGCGCCTGCCGACCAAGTCGTACAAGAACCCGCTCGACCTGGTCGCGAAGTACCGCAAGCACATCCGTGGCGCGATCGTCCACGACCCCGCTGTCCCCGACTCGCTCAACGTCGCGACAACCCTTGCAGGGTTGGAGAACGCGGTCGTCGCGGACGCGGATCAGGCGAAGGCGCACGGCCTGAAGATCGTCAAGGATCTGCGCGGGATGTTCGACGACGACCGGGTCAAGACGTACCGGTGGCAGCTCGACAACCTGTTCCCGCGGGTCACCAAGCAACTGCTGGCCGGCCTCCCGCCGACTCGCGTTGTCGACGTCGAAGGCGTGGTCTGGCAGGAGATCGCCCGCGAGACGCAGCAGATCCGTGACTCGTCGAACCGTGGCACCTACAACCTGGACGTCTCGGCCAAGCTCGGCAAGGAGGCCGTGTACGTCCGGTTCGCCGACTCGTTCGCCGACGACGGCTGGGGCGCGTCCGTGCGCCATGTGGTCGTGACGGCGAACGGCGCCGAGTTCGCCCGCTTCGAGCCGAACACGCCAGAAGAAGCGCCGTACCTGTTCGACGGCTCGCATTCGTCGATCGGTGGTGAGGCCAATCGGTTCGCCGACGGCGGCAACTACTGGATCTACCGCTTCGAACCACCAGCGGGTACGACGTCTCTCGTCGTCACAGTGGAGATGTGGAACCAGTACCTGGTCAGCGCCACCGACACGTCACCCACGCGCATCGAGCCGTTCCCGTACTTCCGCGACTACGTGGTAGCCACCAAAGCCCTGGTGAGCTGGCTACCGCCCGGTGGCGCAACGGGCGACCTGCTCATCGAGCACTTCGCGAAGTGGCCGACACTGGCGCCGTACATGGGCTGGTTCGCGAACGACGTCTCCGGCGAATGGGACGGTGTCGACCTCGCATCGAAGGGTGGCTCGCCGGTCGTCGCGGCCGACTTCTACATGAACGGCACGGTCCACGCCGGCACCGCAGCACCGATCTCCGGCAAGCCGCGCCCGGTCCGCCGGATCAACAAGCCGAAGAACAAGGTCTACCTGACGCTGACCTTCGGCGAGGGCGACAACATCCAGTACTGCCAGCGCCGGCTCCGCGAGATCTGGGACGACCCGAAGCGCGGCGAAGTCCCCACCAACTGGACGATCGACCCGCTGCTGGCCGAGGCGGGTCCGAACATCTACAGCTACTTCCAGCGCACCGCGACCGCCAACGACCTCCTGGTCTGCGGCCCGTCCGGAGCCGGCTACACCTATCCGGCCTCGTGGACGCCCGCCGAGCTCACGCAGTACCTGAAGATGTCCGGCTCCTTCATGCGCCGCACCGGCCTGGACATCGTGTACGCGTACAGCGGCCGGCAGGACAACACCTGGGTCCTGCTCTCGAAGGAGATCGCCAAGGGGTACGCCGATTACACGCCGACCAAGGGGATCATGCAGACGTGGGACGGCGACACCTTCGCCGTACGCCAAAGCGGTGTGCCGATCACCGGTGGTTGGGGTGCACCCGGCAAGGCCGTCGAGTTCAAGGCCGCGCTGGACCAGCGGATCGCCGGCTGGGACGGGACCAAGCCGTTGTTCATCTCCGGACTGATCGGCGCCTGGTCGTGGGCGCCGTCCGACATGGCCGAACTCGGTGCACTGCTCGGCGATCCGTACGAGCTGATCCTCGCGAACAGTTTCTACGACCTCCTCAACCGGACGCTGTAGCAGGCACGCTCCGGCGGGCGGTCCGCCACCCGCCCACCGGAGCGTGGGTCACCGGAAGAGTTTGTAGGCGTTCTGCAGTGCGTTGGCCGCGACCTGCCGGCCGAGGATCACTCCTGCCGTGTCCGCCGTACGGGTGTGAATGCCGGACCAGACACGTGCGTCCACGTTCTCGAGCGTGAGCTGGTGCCAGGTGGTGTAGGTGCGCGTCACGCCCGGCGCGGTCGGACTGCCGATCGTGTAGGGCTGTGTGGTGCGTGCGCCGACCAATGTGGTCAGCACTTGCTCGGCTGAGCCGGCGTACGTGTTGTGGCCGCTGGGGTAGTCCGGGTGCGCTGGAGTGACGTGCAGTGGCGTCCAGTCCGGATCGACGGTCGCGCGCAGCGCGGTCACGGGACGCCAGCGCTCGTACGCGTACTTGGTGTCGGACGTCGCGATCTGCGTGTCTACCGACGCCACATGGAACAGCGCGACCAGCTTGGCTCTCTCGACGAGGGGCCGGTGCGCCGCCTGAGCGAGGGCCACCCGCAGTGGTGCCGTGTACAGCACGTACGACGAGCCGTACCAGAAGGTGGCCGTGTCGGTCTGGGCTTGCGTACGAGTGGTGCTGTTGAGGGCGCCGTCCGCACGTACCTCGGCCAGGTCCCGGTTGTACCGCGGAGAGCCCACTGCGGGCGGCGGACCCGGCCGGAACTCGGCAGCGCTCGTGAGCAGGAACGGCTTCGCCAGCCTGTTCCCGTACTGCGCCGCTGGACTGTAGCTCGGCGGAGTCGGCCGCCAGATGCCAGGATCGGTGGACCGCGGGGTGAATGGTGCGTTGACCGAGTCAGGGTCCAACCCGTCGTTGGCACGCGACGCCAGCACCTCCTGTGCCTGCTGACGTCCTGCCGCGACACCGGCGGTCTCGGCGGCGCCGTCGGGGATGCGGGCCAGAGTGGTGGTCAGCGCCCGGTCCAGTTCGGTCTTGCGGGCCGGTACGAGTGTCAGCAAGGTCTGGTGGACTGCACTGGCCAGGGCTGCTTCTTGGTACGGCGCTGCGCCGGCGGGTGACCGTAGCAGCGCGCGACTGGCGGCGAGCCAACCGATCGCCCAAGTGCGGTTGTTGGTCACCTGGGTCGGTGCTCCGGCCGCGGCGATCGTGTCAGCGGTGACGTCGTACCACTCGAGCGCGACGTCGGTCTGGGTCGTGGTACCTGCAGCGGGGCTGGATACCAGCGTGGACAGGGCGAGCGCGGAAATCGCTGCCAGGGCAAGAGGTTTGCGTAAGGTCGTCACGCCTGGATGGTGACAGGCGACAGGGCGTGACAAAGTGCCATATCACTACTTGGAAACTAGACATTCCGCTTGACACCTCCGCGGTGCGGCCGCCTGCGGGTGCTGTAGAGGACCAATTGGTTGGACGCTTAGTCATGTCCGCAGGTTTACTGCGGAGATGACTCCCGACGAGCTCCTGGACGTGTTCCACCGGCGGATCCGTCTGCCTGACTCCGACGCGATCCCCGGTTGGAAGCAGGGGCATGACGGCCTGGTGCATCGCTCGTACGTCGAAGGCCCCGACGGCGCCGGGTTCATCGAAACGCCACGGGGGCTCGGCGACGATCCGGATGCGGTGATCGACGCGCAGCTGGAGTTCTTCCGGGAGCGTGGGATCCCGTTCGAATGGAAGACCTATGCGTACGACGAACCGGCCGACCTCGGGGAGCGTCTGGTGCGTAAAGGGTTCAGCAAGCAGGACCCCGAGACGCTGATCCTCGGCGAGGTGGACCGGATCCTGGAGCGGCCGTCGGCGTTGACGTCGAAGGTCGTGTTGCGCGAGGTCGACGGACCGGCCGACTACCACCGGATCGGCGTACTGACCGACACCCTGTGGAACAGCGGGACGGAACGGATCGAGGAGCGGCTGGCGGCCGAGGCCCGGATGTTCCCGGACCGGTTGTCGGTGTTCCTGGTCGAGGATGCACTCAAGGGACCCGACGGGCCGGCGGTCTCCGCGGCCTGGATCAGGTTCCACCCCGGGACCGGGTTCGCCAGCCTGTGGGGAGGCGGCACGCTGCCGGAGTGGCGCCGGAAGGGGCTCTACAGCGCACTGCTCACGCATCGCGCCCGGCTGGCCAAGGAGCGCGGGTACGAGTTCCTCCGGGTCGACGCGTCGGAGGACTCGCGCCCGATTCTGCAGAAACTCGGCCTGTACGGCGTGACCACGACGACCCCGTACGAGTGGACCCCGGAACACGCTGGGACCTGACGAGCGGAACGACCGGCCGAGGCTGTACGTTGCCTGCATCATGGCCCTGAAAATCGCGTCCCGCTTCCGCCGGCTGCTGCAGCGCCCCGGCTCGATCGATCTCGGCCCGTACGAGCGGCTCACCCAGCTGGTCGGCGAGGCGGAGGAATCGGTCCTGTCCCTGTCCGACGAAGAGCTCACCGAGGCTGTCACCGAGCTGCGCACCACGGGTGGGCTGCACGAGGACGAGCAGATCGAGTTCCTCGCACTGGCCCGGGACGCGGGCAAGCGCGCGATCGGCGAGCGGGCGTTCGACGGCCAGGTCGTCGGTTCGCTGGCGATGCTGCAGGGCCGGATCGTCGAGATGGCGACCGGTGAGGGCAAGACCCTGGCCGGTGCGATCGCCGCCGCCGGGTACGCGATCGGTGGCCGCAAGGTCCACGTGCTCGCAGTGAACGACTACCTCGCCAAGCGCGACGCCGAGTGGATGGGCCCGTTCTACGAGCTCCTCGGTGTCAAGGTCTCGCACGTCGGGCAGGCGTCCACGCCGGAGGAACGGCGTACGGCGTACCAGGCAGAGGTCTGTTATGTCCCGGTCAACGAGATCGGGTTCGACGTACTGCGGGACCGGCTCGTCACCGACGTGGCCGACCGGGTGACGGTCGAGCCGGACGTGGCGCTGGTGGACGAGGCCGACTCGGTGCTGATCGACGAGGCGCGGGTGCCGATGATCCTGGCCGGCGCGACCCGCACCGAGGCGCTGGACGACGACGTCGTCCAGATCGTCCGCACGCTGCGGGCCGGGGTCGACTACGAGATCGACGGCGACGGCCGGACGGTCGCGCTGACGGACGAAGGCACGGACAAGGTCGAAAAAGCCCTGGGCGAACGCGCCGCCGTAACCGCTGCCGCAGCAGCTGAAGAAGCCACAGCAGAAGCTGAAGTAGAAGCAGAAGCAGAAGAAGCTGACGTTGAGTCTGAAGCTGAGGACGAGGCGGAGGACGAGGCGGAGGACGAGGTTGAGGTTGAGCCTGCTCTGCCGAGTGTCAACTTGTACGACGACGAGAACCTTGATCGGTTGACGCAGATCAATGTCGCGCTGCACGCCGAGGTTCTGTTGCGCCGGGACGTCGACTATCTGGTCCGTGACGGCAAGGTCAGCCTGATCAACAACAACCGCGGCCGCGTCGCGAAGCTGCAGCGCTGGCCCGACGGTCTGCAGGCCGCCGTCGAGGCGAAGGAAGCCGTGCCGGTCAGCGACTCCGGTGAGGTGCTCGACAGCATCACCGTCCAGGCGCTGATCAAGCGGTACAAGACCCTCTGCGGCATGACCGGCACCGCGGTCGTCGTCGGGGAGTCGCTGCAGGAGTTCTACGACGTCGAGGTCGCCGTCGTACCACCGAACAAGCCGAACATCCGCAAGGACGCCGAGGACCGGCTGTACCTGACGGTCGACCAGAAGAACGACGCACTGGTGGAGCACATCTCCGACGTGCACGAGACCGGCCGCCCGATCCTGATCGGCACGCACAGTGTCGAGGAGTCCGAGCAGCTGAGCGACCGGCTCGAGGCGGCCGAGATCCCGCATGTGGTCCTGAACGCGAAAAACGATGCCGAGGAAGCCGCGATCATCGCGGAGGCCGGCGTACCGGGCACCGTGACGGTGTCGACGCAGATGGCCGGCCGCGGTACCGACATCCGCCTCGGCGGCAAGGACGAGACGCACGACAAGGACAAGGCCATCGAGCTCGGCGGCCTGTACGTGATCGGCACCGGCCTGCACGCGTCCCGCCGGCTCGACGATCAGCTGCGTGGTCGGGCCGGCCGCCAGGGCGACCCGGGCGGCACGCTGTTCTTCGCCAGCCTCGCCGACGAACTCGTGACGCGGTACTCCGTTTCGTCCGGCCTGCGACCGCATCCCGACGAGCACGGTCGGCTCACCGACCGTAAGTCGATCGGCATGCTCGAGCACGCCCAGCGCGTCGCCGACGGCGCGAACGCCGAGCTGCACCGCACCACCTGGCAGTACAACCGGCTCACCGGGCAGCAGCGAGCGATCCTGCTCGACACCCGCGAGAAGGTGCTGACCGAGGACCTGGCCGCGACCGAGCTGTCCGAGCGTGCCAAGGAGCGGTACGACGAACTCGTCGAAGAGCTCGGCGAGGACATCGTGAAGGCCGCGGCCCGCCGGATCGCGCTGGGGCAGCTCGACCGGCGCTGGACCGACCACCTGGCATACCTGGCCGATCTCCGCGAAGGCATCCACCTGCGCTCGCTGGCCGGCGGCATCGTGCACATGAAGCCGATCGACGAGTTCAACAAGTCGGCGATCGCGTCGTTCGACACGCTCGTCGAGGACGCGTGGAAGGAAGCCGCCGAGACCTTCCAGGACGCGGAGATCACCGCGGACGGTCTGGACGAGGAGGCCAGCGGGATCCCGCGGCCGACCGCGACCTGGACCTACCTGGTCAACGACAACCCGTTCGGTACCGAGGCCGACCGGATCCTCGGCCGGCTGCGGAACGCGATCAAGCCCGAGGCGCTCGGCGAATCCGAGGAGATCCTGCCCGAGGAGTTCGACGCGGACGACCTCCCCGAGGAGCTCCGCGACGCCGACGGTGACGTCCCCGAGGAACTCCGCGAAACCCCGGCCGAGGACGAGCTGTCCGAGGAGCTCGGGGCGGCGAACACCAAGGACGACGCGGACACCAAGGACGACGAGGACGACAAGCCGAAGAAGTGAACCGGTGAGCTGCCGGGGGCATACAGTCGATTGGCATGAGCGACGGTGTGATGTCGGCAGCTGTCCTGGGCGACCTTGTGCAGGCCGGCGCGGCCGAACGCCTGCTCGCCGAGACCGAGGTGGGACCCACCTTGTACGACGGCCAGTGGTGGTACGTGCCCGCCCACTCACCTGAGGGCGCCGACTACATCCTCGCCGACGGAGACCTGGCCGAACAGTTCGACCGCCTCCGCCGCAGAGCCCAAGCCATCGCCAACGTCGAAGCGATGGACTGACCCGATGGCACCCGAACCACGTCGTACGCCTAAGACTGGAGAGCTTGCGGCCATCAGGCAGGTGATGGATTTCTTCGCCATCGAGGCTGTGCTGGCGCTGGATCGGTACGAAAGGTCCTTTTCCGCCGGCAACCGGGAGCAGCCGCAGCAGTCCGCCAGACGGCTGGCCCGTTGGTGGACGGAGCTCATGATGGACGAGGTGGACTTCGGCCCCGACCCCACCGACGCCCAGCGCATCCTTGCCGCCGCGGGTTCGCTCGCCACCGGCAGTCAGCAGGAGTCCGGTCTGAGGATGCAGGACGCGGTCGACGAGGCGCGTTTGCGCGCCCGCGTCGACGACCGGGTGAGTCTGACGACAGAGATCGAGCAGCTCCGCGGAGACTTCGAGTCCCTGCACGACGGCAACGTCCGCGTGCCGGAGGACAACGACAGATGGCTCAAAGAGTCCCTGACTCGGTTGGCGAACGCCTCGGTGCTCGCGGACGTGCTCGCCGTTCCCGCCCAAGTCACGATGAGTAAGCGAGTTCGGGATACCGCCAATGAGCTGGTCGGACGGGGCCAGGAGCTCATTGCCAAACAACAACGACTACATGCTGCCCAGGCGGTACCGATCCCGAATCTGGGTGACGCTGCGGGGCGGCAGGCGGCGCTCAACGCGCTCTTTATGATGTCCAACTACGGAGTCAACGCGGCTAATCTGCCGTACTTGCTCGAGGCGGCCGCTAAGGCACCCGCCGCCGCCTATGTGTTCTACGAGTCGTGGCGGCTATGGAGCGAGCGCAAGTTCGCGCGCCATGAGCTGGACTCGGCTCGGACAGCTTTGCGGGGCGTACGTCCCGGGCTGACCAGCACCCTCGACACAGTCGGTCCGCTCCGGCCGGTGGATGTCAGGGCCATCAACAGGGCGCGCTCCCCACGCTCCGGGCCGGAGCGGTAGGAGGCCGAGGGGGTTGGGGTGTCGGTGGGGGTGGATAGGCTTTCGGGGTGAGTGATGGGTTGTTCGACCTGCCTGGGGCGGCTGTGCCTGCTCGGGGTGGGGGGAGTTTGGCCGACGTGGACCACACGGCGGCTCCGTTGGCTGTCCGGATGCGGCCGCGGAGTTTGGACGAGCTGGTCGGTCAGCACCATCTGCTGGCGCCTGGTTCGCCGCTGCGGCGGCTGGTCGAGGGCGATCAGCCGATGTCCCTGCTGTTGTGGGGCCCGCCGGGTACTGGCAAGACGACCATCGCGGCGGTGGTCTCGCACCAGACGAACCGGAAGTTCGTGGAGCTGTCGGCCGTCACCGCCGGGGTGAAAGACGTACGACAGGTGATCGAGGCTGCCCGCCGGGATCTGGTCCGGGGGACCGGTGCGGCGGAGACCGTGCTGTTCATCGACGAGGTCCACCGCTTCACGAAGGCCCAGCAGGACGCCCTGCTGCCAGGCGTGGAGAACCGTTGGGTCACGCTTGTCGCCGCGACCACCGAGAACCCGTTCTTCTCCGTCATCTCCCCGCTCCTGTCTCGCAGTCTCCTGCTCACGCTGGAATCGCTGACCGACGACGACATCGCCGTACTGCTGGATCGGGCCTTGACCGACGAGCGCGGGCTGAACGGCGAGTTCGAGCTGGCGGAGGATTCACGCCGGCATCTGCTGCGGATGGCCGGGGGAGATGCCCGGCGCGCCTTGACCTATCTGGAGGCCGCGGCCGGGGGTGCGCGGGCGAAGGACGCCAAGGTCATCGACCTGAAGACGCTGGAGACA
This sequence comes from Kribbella sp. NPDC055071, assembly GCF_053608045.1. NCBI lineage: Bacteria > Bacillati > Actinomycetota > Actinomycetes > Propionibacteriales > Kribbellaceae > Kribbella > Kribbella sp. NPDC055071. The sequence goes on along the minus strand of NZ_JBSGUS010000020.1, from coordinate 115,902 downwards.
GCGGTCGACCGGGCCGCCGTGCGCTACGACCGGGCCGGCGACCAGCACTACGACGTGACCTCGGCGATGATCAAGTCGATCCGAGGCTCGGATGTGGACGCGGCCATGCATTACCTGGCCCGGATGGTCGAGGCCGGTGAGGATCCGCGCTTCATCGCGCGCCGGCTGGTGATCTCCGCCAGCGAGGACATTGGGATGGGCGACCCGACCGCGCTTGGCGTCGCGATCGCAGCGGCCGAGGCCGTGCAGTTGATCGGTATGCCGGAGGCGCGGATCAACCTCGCCCAGGCCGTCGTCGCGCTCGCCCTGGCACCGAAGTCCAACGCCGTAATCATGGCGATCGACTCGGCGATCGCGGACGTGAAGGCCGGCAAGGTCGGCCCGGTGCCACCACATCTGCGCGACGCCCACTACGCCGGCGCGAAGAAGATCGGCCACGGCGCCTCGTACGAGTACTCCCACAACGATCCCCGCGGCATCGTCCCGCAGCAGTACGCACCGGACGTCGTCGACCGCACCGACTACTACAAACCCACCCGCCACGGCGGCGAAGCGGCCTACGCCGACCGAGTCGCCAACATCCGCAAAATCCTCCGCGACCGCTAGCCCTCCGGATACGGCATGCGCCGCTGGGTGAACTTCCACGGCAGCAGCTCAGGAGTCCAGAAGTCCTCGCTGATCGTCAGCGAGTCTGCCCGGCGGAGCAGCAAGATGCGCTCGTAGTCCTGCTGCAGGACCGCGTCGCCGCTCTCCGCCGTGAGCAGCCGTACGACGACTCGCACCAGCTCGTCGTACTGGGCTGGGAAGTCGGCGAACTTGTCCAGGCGGAAGCCGACGGATACGTCCGGCTCTTCCAGGACGAGATCCGCCTCGCCGTCGGCACGAACCGTGACCGACAGCCCGCTCTCACCCTTGTAGGCGAACACCTCGGTGTTGTCCCAGTCGATCTGAACCAACGGCGGGACCAGGACCTGCCCGACGGCGGCCGGGGTCGTGGAGGTGTTCAGTTGGAGCCAGTACTCGATTGCCACGAGCGCAACTGTAGGTGGCGGGTGGTTTGGTGGGGGACTGTGATGTGGGGGATGGTGTCCTGGAGCGGAGTGTGGTTTGGGCGCGCGATAAGGTCGCGAGGTCACAGCGGGGTCGTAACGGAAGGTGGATCGTTTCCATGAGCGTCGGTCAGGTCGCGGGGCTGATAGCAGCCTGCGCGCTGCTCATTCTGGTGGGCCTGCTGGCCTATCCGATCCTCAAGCTGGGCAAGGTCCTCGAGGAGACGCGGATCATGGTGAAGGGCGTCTCCGACTCCAGCGTCCCGCTGCTCGGCGAGGTGACGAACACCGTGGCGACCACCAACGCGCAGTTGGCGAAGGTGGACACCATCACCGACAACGCGACCACCGTGACGACCAACGCGGCCGCGCTGGTGTCGTTGTTCTCGGCCACCGCCGGCGGCCCGCTGGTGAAGGCGGCCGCGTTCACGTACGGCGTTCGCCGTGCCCTGGGTGAGAGCCAGCGGCGCGACGTGAGCCGTCGGGTCAGGGAAGAGATGAAGGCCGAGCGGAAGGCGCGGAAGCGGTGAAGCGGATCATCTGGCTGATTGTCGGGATCGCCGTCGGCGTGTACGCCGTCACCCGGCTGAAGAAGCGTGCTCAGGTGCTCGCCCCGGAGAGCCTGCAGGAGTCGGCGGCCAAGCTGGCCGCGGCCGTGCGGCACTTCGGCGACCAGGTCCGCGAGGGCATGGAGGAGCGCGAGGTAGAGCTTCGCGACGCCTTGGGCATTGAGACGAACGAACGTGAGGACGACCGGTAACACCATGGAAACCAGTGAGATCAGGCGGCGGTTCCTGCAGTTCTTCGAGGACCGGGGCCACACCGTGGTGCCGAGTGCGCCGTTGCCGTCGCCGGACCCGAACCTGCTGTTCAACGTCGCCGGCATGGCCCAGTTCGTCCCGTACTTCGTCGGCCAGCAGACCCCGCCGTACAAGCGGGCGACCAGCGTGCAGAAGTGCGTGCGGACGCTCGACATCGAAGAGGTCGGCAAGACCACCCGGCACGGCACCTTCTTCCAGATGAACGGCAACTTCTCCTTCGGCGACTACTTCAAGGAGAAGGCGATCGAGTACGCCTGGGAGCTGGTCACCAAGCCCCAGAACGAGGGCGGCTACGGCTTCGACGAGTCGGTCCTGTACGCGTCGGTGTACTACGACGACGACGAGGCGATCGACATCTGGAAGCGGGTCGCGGGTCTGCCCGACGACCGGATCGTCCGCCTCGGCATGAAGGACAACTTCTGGTCGATGGGCATCCCGGGTCCGTGCGGCCCCTGCTCGGAGATCCTGATCGACCGCGGCCCGGAGTTCGGCGAGGACCGGGACTGGGAGGCGGGCGACCGCTACCTGGAGTTCTGGAACCTCGTCTTCATGCAGAACATCCGCGGCGAGGGCGGCGGCAAGGACGGCTACGAGATCATCGGCGAGCTGCCGAAGAAGAACATCGACACCGGTCTCGGCCTGGAGCGGGTCGCGTTCCTGCTGCAGGGCGTCGACAACATGTACGAGATCGACGAGATCTTCCCGGTGATCGAGAAGGCGTCCGAGCTCAGCGGCCGCAAGTACGGCGCCGAGCACGTCGACGACGTGCGGTTCCGCGTCGTCGCGGACCACGTCCGCAGCGCGCTGATGCTGATCGGCGACGGCGTCACCCCGGGCAACGAGCAGGGCGGTTACGTCCTGCGTCGCCTGCTCCGCCGGGCGATCCGCTCGATGCGCCTGCTCGGCTACGAGGACCCGAGCCTGGTCGAGCTGCTGCCGACCAGCCTCGAGCAGATGAAGAAGTCCTACCCCGAGCTGGAGGCCGACTTCGGCCGGATCAGCCAGGTCGCGTACGCCGAGGAGGAGGCGTTCCGGCGGACCCTCACGGCCGGCACGAGCATCTTCGACGTCGCCGTGCGCGAGACCAAGGCCGGCGGCGCGCATCAGCTGGACGGCACGAAGGCGTTCCAGTTGCACGACACGTACGGCTTCCCGATCGACCTGACCGTCGAGATGGCCGCCGAGCAGGGTCTGAACGTCGACACCGAGGGCTTCCGGTCGTTGATGAAGGAGCAGCGCGAGCGGGCCAAGGCCGACGCACGCGCGAAGAAGGCCGGTCACGCGGACACCTCGGGGTACCGGGAGCTGCGGGACAAGGGCGTCACCGAGTTCACCGGCTACCAGGAGCTCTCCACCGACTCCCAGGTCCGCGGACTGCTGCGCGACGGCGTGGTCGCCGACGCGGCCGAGCAGGGCGAGACCGTCGAGGTCGTGCTGGAGAAGACTCCGTTCTACGCCGAGTCCGGTGGCCAGATCGCCGACGAGGGCCTGATCGTGGCCGACGGCGTGCGGCTGAAGGTTCTCGACGTACAGCGCCCGGTCAAGGGCCTGATCGTGCACAAGGTCGAGGTGCTCGAGGGTCTGCTGCGGCCCGGCCAGGACGTGCACGCCGAGGTCGACCACGAGTGGCGCGTCTCCGCGTGCCAGGCGCACTCCGGCACGCACGTCGTGCACGCGGCACTGCGTCAGGTGCTCGGCCCGAACGCGTTGCAGAGCGGCTCGTACAACAAGCCCGGCTACCTGCGGCTCGACTTCGCGTGGTCGTCGGCGCTGGACCAGGCGACCCGCTCCGAGATCGAGGAGGTCGCGAACCTCGCCGTACGGCAGGACCTCCCGGTGTCGGCGCAGTACATGACGCTCCCGGCGGCCCGCGAGTGGGGTGCGCTGGCGCTCTTCGGCGAGACGTACGACGAGCAGGTCCGCGTGGTCGAGATCGGCGGCCCGTGGTCCCGTGAGCTCTGTGGTGGCACGCACGTGAAGCACTCGTCGCAGGTCGGCGCGCTGACCGTGACGAGCGAGTCGTCGGTCGGAGCGGGCGTACGGCGGATCGAGGCCTTCGTCGGCCTGGACGCGTTGCACTACCTCGGCCGCGAGCGGGCGCTGGTTCGCCTGCTCAGCGAGAACCTGAAGACCCGGCCGGAAGAGCTGCCCGCGAAGGTCGCCGACCTGTCCGAGCGGTTGCGCGCCGCGGAGAAGGAGCTCGAGCGGATGCGGGCCACGCAGGTGCTCGAGGCCGCGGCCGGACTGGCTGCCAACCCGCGCGACGTCTTCGGCGTCCAGTACGTGGGTCACCGCGCACCGGACGGTGTGAACGGCGGGGACCTGCGCAAGCTGGCGCTGGACGTGCGCGGCCGGATGGCCACGGACAAGCCGGCGGTGGTAGCCGTGCTCAGCGTGACCGACGGAAAGCCTGGTGTAGTCATCGCACTCAACGACACCGCCCGCGAGTGGCGGCTCAAGGCCGGCGACCTGGTTCGGGTCGCGGCGGAGAAGCTGGGTGGCCGCGGCGGCGGCAAGGACGATGTGGCCCAGGGTGGCGGCACGGACGCGAGCGGTGCCGACGAGGCTCTGGCCGCGGTGGAACACACCGTCGGCCAACTCGTCACCGGCTGAAAACATGAGACGCGGCGTGCGGATCGCACTCGATATCGGTGACGCCCGGATCGGCGTCGCGAGCAGCGATCCGCACGGAATCCTGGCCACCCCGGTGGAGACGATCCACCGTGGGCCTGGTGATCTGGGTAGGATCGCGGCACTCGCCGTCGAACTGGAGGCGATGGAGATCGTGGTCGGGCTGCCTCGTTCCCTGTCCGGGGGCGAAGGGCCGGCTGCGGTGAAGATCCGGGAGACGGCGGAACAGGTGCGACAGAAGGTGCAGGAGGCCCACTCGGGGGCCGCGGTGCGGTTGGTGGACGAACGGTTCACCACGGTCACCGCCGAACGCATGCTGCGGGAACGCGGGAAAAAGGGTTCCAAGCGGCGCGCGGTGGTCGATCAGGCCGCCGCGGTTGTGATTCTGCAACACGCGCTCGACCTCGAGCGAGAGACCGGCAACCCACCCGGGAGGCCCCTGTGAACGGACCATCGGTGCAAGAAGATGTGAACGAGGGTGAGGATCTCGGCACCGGGCTGGGACTGCGCCCGGAGAGCCGGGTCGAGCGCCGCGCGAACCGGCGCCGCGCGCGCGGCCGGCGGGCGTTCGGCTGCTTCGCCGGCCTGATCTCGCTGCTGGTCGTCGGGTCGCTGGTGGCCGGCGCCGTGGTCGGCTTCGGCAAGGGCAAGGACGCGATCTCGCAGATCTTCGCCGCGCCGGACTACACCGGTGACGGCAAGGACACCGTGGTCGTCGAGATCAGCAAGGGCCAGGCTGTCAGTGCGATCGCCGACACGCTCGAGAAGAAGGACGTGGTGAAGAGTGCCCGCGCCTTCGAGCGGGTTGCCCGCGACGATCCGCGATCGCTGCAGCTCCAGGCCGGCACCTACACCCTGCACAAGCAGATGTCGGCCAAGGCCGCCCTCGCGCTGATGCTGGACACGGCCAAGTCGATCCTGGTCACCCGGATCAGCTTCCGGGCCGGCCTGACCAAGGACGAGGTCGGCGACACTCTGCAGAAGTCGAAGTTCAAGCTGCCGGCCGGTGCCGCCGCGGCCGCACTGGCCAAGCCCGCCGCGCTGGGGTTGCCGCCGTACGCGAACAACAACGCGGAAGGCTTCCTGTACCCGGGGACGTACGACATCCCGAAGGGTGCGACGGCGTACTCGATCCTGAAACTGATGACGGCGAAGTACGCCAAGACCGCTGCCGAGCTGAACCTGGTGAAGAGCGCGCAGCGTAAGGGGCTCGACCCGTATCAGGCCGTCATCGTGGCCAGTATCATCGGTGGCGAGACGAACCGGCCGCAGGACTACGCCAAGGTCGCCCGGGTGATCTACAACCGGTTGCGGGTCGGGATGAAGCTGCAGATGGACTCGACCGTCCACTACGTGGTCGGCAAGGACGGTGGCGTGTTCACGACGCCCGAGCAGCGCAACTACGACTCGAAGTACAACACCTACAAGTACAAGGGCCTGCCGCCGACGCCGATCAACTCGCCGACCAAGGACACGCTGCGGGCCGCGATCAACCCGGCGGCAGGGGACTGGCTGTACTTCACCCTGGTCAACCTCGACACCGGCGAGACCGCCTTCGCCAGTACGTCGGCCGAGCACCAGGCCAACGTGCAGAAGCTGCAGACCTGGTGCGCCGCCCACAAGGGCCGGTGCTGATGACACGATGTGCCGTGCTCGGTTCGCCGATTGCGCACTCGTTGTCACCGGCGATGCACCGGGCCGCGTACGCCGCTCTCGGCCTCGACTGGCGGTACGACGCTTTCGAGGTCGAAGAGACTGAACTCCGCGGCTTCGTCGCCTCCCTCGGCGACGACGTCCGTGGGTTGTCGCTCACGATGCCGCTCAAGCGGGTCGCGCTCGACCTCGTCGACACGGTCGATCCCGTCGCGGAGCTGATCGGCGCGGCCAACACCATGCTGTTCGAGCCGGACGGGACCCGGTCGGCGCACAACACCGACGTGCCGGGGCTGGTGAACGCCTTCGCCGAGCACGGCATCACCGCCGCGGACACCGCCATCGTGCTGGGCGGTGGAGCGACCGCCGCCTCGGCGCTCGCGGCGCTGCGCAGTATGCAGGTCAGTGAGGTGACTGTGGTCGTCCGGGACCGGTCGAAGGTCGATCGGCTGCTCGATCTCGCCGCTGAACTGGGACTCCGGACTTCGGTTGCAGATTTTTCCCAGGTCGAGCAAACCGGAGGGTTCGATCTGTGCGTCTCAACAGTGCCTGGTGGAGCGATCGATCCATGGGCGGACCACTTCGCGAACGTCGCCCCGGTGGTGTTCGACGTGGCCTACCACCCATGGCCGACCCGGCTCGCCGTCGCGGCGCACAGGATCGGTACAGAGCTGTTGAACGGGCTTGATCTCCTCGTGCACCAGGCGACTTTGCAGGTGGAGATGATGACAGGTAGGTCGCCGGCACCTCTGGCGGCCATGAGGGCAGCCGCTCGTGAGGAGCTCGGGGATCGTGAGTCAGTTTGACCGGCGGACAACACTCAAGGCAGCACTGAAAGCAGGCGGCGTTCTTGCCGCAGGAGCGTTGACGAGTTGCACGGACGCCAAGAAAGCCAGCGCGAGCGCAGGCTCCGGTTCGACCGTCGCCTCGGCCGACGTCACGGCGGCCGGCCCGAACTGGAACAGCTTCGCCCGGTCGCTCAAGGGCCGGGTCTTCCTCCAGTCCACCCGTGGATACGCCACCACCCACCAGCTCTTCAACCCGCGCTGGGACACCGTCCTGCCGACCGCCGTCGTCAGGGCGGCCAACGCGACCGACGTGCAGCGGTCGATCCTCTTCGCCAAGGCGAACAAGCTGGTCCTGGTGCCGAAGAGCGGCGGGCACTCCTACGTCGGTGCGTCCACGGTCAGCAAGGGCATGATGCTCGACGTCGGCGCCCTGCGCGGCATGAGCTACTCGAAGGGCGTGCTGACCGTCGGCGCGGGCGCACGGCTGTACGACGTGCATGCGTTCCTCGACAAGTACGGGCAATCTCTGCCGACCGGGACCTGCCCGACCGTCGGCGTTGCCGGACTCGCACTCGGTGGCGGGATGGGTGTTCACACCCGCGCCTACGGCCTGACCTGCGACCGGTTGCTCTCGATCGGCGTGATCACCGCGGACGGGAAGCCGCACAACGTCAGCGCGACGGTGGAGCCCGATCTGTTCTGGGCGCTGCGGGGAGGCGGCGGCGGGAACCTCGGCGTCGTCACGTCGTTCCGGTTCGCGACGATCCCGGCGCGCAAGCTCGGCTTCTTCCGGCTGACCTGGCCGGAGTCGAAGGCCGCGGCCGTGGTTGCCGGCTGGCAGAAGTTCGCCAAGTCCGCGCCGGTCACCTCCTGGGGCAACCTGCACATCGATGCCAAGAGCAACGGCACCCTGTCGATCCATGTGTTGGGCATCTCCACCACGGGCAGCGCGTCGGCGGCGGCCGCGCAACTGGAGTCGTTCGTCGGGTCCAAGGCGACCGTGCGGTCGATCACGGTCAAGACGCATCTGGAGGCCGTCAAGTACCTCGGTGGCGGCACGACGAGCCCACGGTCCGGCTTCCTCGCGGCTTCCGACGTACTGAAGGGCCCGATGAACTCGACGGCGATCGCGGGGCTGATTGGCGCGGTGAAGGCGGCAGCGCGGGCCAAGACGCCCGCGTCGGCGATCCTGGATCCGCTCGGTGGGCAGGCGGCCAAGCAGCCGACCGGTGGCGCGGCCTGGCCGTGGCGGACGGCGCTCGGCGTGGTCCAGTGGTACTCCGGCACCCCCGCGCACCCGAACACGGCCCAGCTCAGGGCCGCGCAGACCTTCATCAACAACGGTCACAAGGCGGTCCGGCCGTACTCGGCCGGCGGCTACGTCAACTACCTCGAGGTCGGCCGCACGGTCGCCTCCTACTACGGCGCGAGCCTGCCCAAGCTGCAGGCGGTCAAGAAGAAGTACGACCCGACCAACTTCTTCCACACAGGCTTCACGCTGAGCTGACTGGCACCGTTGTCTGGGTAGTCTTCCGCCGGTGAAGCTTTGGCGGATTGTCGCGGGTGTGCTGGCGGTCGGGTTCGTCGCGGCCGGGATCACGCCCGCCTGGGCCTGTGCCTGTGGCGGTTATCTGCCCGACTCCGCGTCACGAGCTCGCGCCTTCGGCGAGAACGCGCTGGTCCAGTACGACGCCGGCACCGAGCAGATCACGCTCTCGATGGCGGTCAACGGCACGTCGACGAAGGCGGCCTGGATCATGCCGGTGCCCGCCGAGGCCAAGGTCGAGCTCGGTGCGGACGGGCTGTTCACCCGGCTGGACTGGATGACCCGGCCGAAGGAAGTGGTCCGGAAGACGTACTGGCCGTTCAAGAACCTCGGGATCATGGGTAGCCGTGGCCCGATGATGGGCGCGTCGGCGCCCGGGGGCGGGGTGGACGTCCGGCAGCAGATGGCGCTCGGCCCGTTCCAGGTCACGCGGCTCGGTGGGACGAGCGGATCCGCGGTGACGGACTGGCTGCACACCAACGGGTACGTCGTACCGGCGACACTGGCCACGAACCTGACGCCGTACCTGACCGAGAAGTGGGAGATCGTCGCCGTGAAGCTCGCGCCGAAGCGGGCCGGCGAGTTGCTGCGCGGGGCGACGCCGCCGCTGCGGCTGACGTTCGCATCGGACCGGATCGTGTACCCGATGCGGTTGAGCAAAGGCGCAACCACCCCGCAGACCGTGACGGTGTTCGTCGCCGCCGCGCATCGAGTCGACGCGACCAAGCTGCCGGCGGCGGGGGTGCAGCCCGAACTGCTCTTCGCCGGCCGGGTCGAGGACACGGCCCTCGCGAAGCCGGCCGACTACCTGACCGCGTACTCGGTGACCTACAACGATCCGAGCCTGATCACCGACGACTTCGCCTTCGCGCCGGCCGCTGCCGACGACGAGTTTCAGCGCGTCACCTACGTGACCGAGAACGACGGATTGTGGAGCACGATCGGCGTGCTGGTCGTCGGTCTGCTCCTGCTCGGCGGCGTCGCGGCGCTGATCGCCCGCAAGCTGGTACGCCGGTCGTCCACAGGGCGCGCGTAGTCCCGGGCGAAAATCGTTTAGGCTCCTGGATCGTGCCCGCTGACCACGCAACGCTCGCCGCAGGGATCGGCGTGGTCTGTTGCGGGCTCTCGGCGTACGTCGCGGGGCCCTGGCTGCTGCGGCACATCCCTGAGCCGGTGCTCGAGGACGGGGAGACGAAGGTCCCGTACGCGGCGCTGGCCGGATCGCGCGCGGCGTACTGGTGTGGTGGTCTGGCTGCAGTGGCCGGTGGATTGCTCGGGTGGAAGCTGGGTACGTCGGCCGCGTTGACGGCCTGGTTGCTGCTGGCCGTCGCGGGCGCCGTGCTCGGGTACATCGACGCTCGGACGCGGTATCTGCCGTCGGTGATCATCTGGCCGTCGTACGCCCTGATCGGTCTGGCGCTGCTCGGTGCGGCCGTGGTGTCGGGGGAGTGGGGATCTTTGCGCCGAGCGGTGATCGCCGCAGCGATCGGGTTCGGGGTGTTCTATCTGCTCTGGTTCGCGTTTCCGCGCGGCGTCGGATTTGGTGATGTGCGGTTGTCCGGACTGCTCGGGCTGGCGCTGGGTTGGCTGGGCTGGGGACAGTTCGCCAGCGGTCTGTACGGCGGGTTCTTCCTCGGCGCGATCGTGGGGATCGTGCTGATCGTGGGGAAGGTGATGACGCGCAAGCAGATGGTCCCGTTCGGGCCGTTCATGCTCGCGGGTGCCTTGGCCGGTGTGTTCCTGGGCGCACCCCTCGAGCGCCTGTACATCGGATGAGGCTGCACATCGGCTGATCGGGCCGGCTCAACCAGATGGTTGATGCGAGCAAGCCGCGGTGAGACCGGGGTGAGATATCGGTGAGATGCCGTCCTCCGAGAGTGGAGCTACGCAATCCACTTGGGGAGAGAACTCATGAACTTTCGACGGGTCCATTTGATTGCCGGCGTCGCGCTGGTCGGGCTGGCACTGACTCTGACCGGCTGCTCGGACAGCGACAGCGCGGCCGACACCAAGCCCGCCGCGGCCAATCAGCCGACCTCGCAGCAGTCCGCCCCCGCCTCTGCGCCGGCGTCTGCACCCGCCTCCGCACCAGCCTCGAAGCCGGCTGAGGCGCCGGGTGGGACCGATGGCGGCTTCTGCGGTGTGATCGAGAACGGCGCCGCGGTTGACCTTGGCAAATGGAGCCAGCCCCAGTCCGACGCCGCAGTCCGTGCAGCGTTGACCAAGCGGTTGAACGCTCTGGTCGACGTCGCACCCGACGAACTGAAGCAGCCGTTGAAGGACCTCGCGTCCGGCTATGAGCTGGTCGCGTCCGGCAAAGTCACGGAGAACGACCAAGCGGCGATCACCAAGTACAGCAACGCGATCCGGGCGTTGAACCAGTACATGGTGGACAACTGCAAGGGCATGAAGCTGCCGACGGCTGCAGGCTGACCGTGCGCGCAACGCTCCTCAACGGTCTCGGCGCAGTGGCCGCGGTTCTGATGTGCCGAGTGTGTCCACGCCGGTCGCCGGGTCCACCGGCGTACCGGGGACAACTGGCCCTTCACAGGGGAATGGGCCGGTACCCAAGGAGTGTGCGCCGCAGTCCGTTCCGGCGCTCTGTGTGACCAGCACGCTGGAGTCGGACGAGCCGGGGCTGCCGAAGGTGACGGAGGCGGCGGCGTCGGGGTCGGTGCAGGTCGACGAGACGACGTACGAGAGCGATGACGGGGCGGCGAAGATCGACCTGCGCCGGGACGGTTCCGGCAAGGTCGATCTGCCTCGTCTCCGCGGGGGCGCCGGGAGCCTGGCCGGGAGTATCAGCTGGCGCTGTATCGACCCGAAGCAAGGCTGAACTCCAGCACGAAGGCGTCAGCGAGCTGGAGGATGACAGAACGGCCCTCTATGGTCGAGGCGAGCTCTGGGGGCAGGGCCGTCTCGCCGTAGAGGGCGCCGAGGATGTTCCCGCAGATTGCGCCGGTCGAGTCGCTGTCGCCGCTGTGCGTCACCGCCAGCGCGAGCGCATCCAGGAACTGCTCGGGCGCGGGGTAGGCGAGGGCGGCGTACACGGCGATCGCCAGCGCCTCCTCCGCGATCCATCCGCCGCCCAGTCGCTCGACCGTGACCGGTCCCGGGGGAGCCGTCGCAGCCAGGTGGCGCGCGAACGAGAGCGTCGTACTGGTCTCTTCGTGGTTCGGATGCCGGGCGAGGAGGTGCGCGGCGGTGTCGAGCGCAGCGTCCAGAGTCGCGCCGGCACAGATCTCGTGGATGATCGCGGCCAGCGCGCCGGACGCGAGCTTGCCGGTCGGGTGGCCGTGCGTATAGCCGGCCGCCTCCGCGGCAGCGTCGAAGACCCACTCGGTGGTGAACCCTGTCGGCATCAGCCCGAACGGCGCCACCCGCATGACGCCACCGCAGCCCTTGGAGTCGTTCACGGCCTGCGCGCCGAATCCGGCTGCCGCGCGGCGGGTGTCCGTCAGTGCAGTGAGGCAGGTGTTACCCGGTGCTCGGCGGGCGTAGAGCCATTGCTGACCCTGCAGGCCGCCGTCGCGGCTCGGGCCGGGCAGCGTTTGCGTGTCGAGCCACCGGTCGTACGCCGCATGCACCACCGCGACCGTGAACCCGATCCCGCGCTCTGTCCGGATGCTCGCCTGGATCAGCCCTTCGACGGTGAACAACGTCATCTGCGTGTCGTCGGTGATCGTCCCCGCCGGCCACCCCACCCCGCCCGGCACAAAGATCCGGACACCGTCAGGGTGCTTCGCCACGATCGAGCGGCCGTCCTCGAACTCCACCGGTCCACCGAGCGCGTCCCCGATCGCCCCGCCCAGCAGACACCCACGAACCCGCGCCGGCCACTCCACCTCGGTCATGCCAGAACCCTATCGATGGTGGTGCCAGCGCTACCCCCAAGACGGGTTCCAGAGCCAGTTCTCTGCAAGGTCGGAACTTCTACGGTCGATACATCAGGAAACAGATCGAGAAGGAGCGCATGATGACCCCCGCATTCCGTCGTACCGCCGGGCGCCTGGCCTTGGCGGCCCTCGCCACCACGGCCCTCACCGGCGCCGCGATCGCCGGCGGTCAAGCAGCCAACGCCTCCACCTCCTGCGACACCTCCACCATCGTCAAAACCTTCGACGTGGTCCTCTCGCTCCGCGGCGACTCCCCCGAACCCACCCAAACCTGCCACTAACGCCTGATCCCGCCCGCTGATCCCACGGACCTGAGACCGGGGACAGGGGGTTGGGGTGGGCGTGGGAAGATTGCGGCATGCTGCGCTGGCTCACTGCCGGCGAGTCGCACGGACAAGCGCTCGTCGCCGTACTTGAAGGTCTTCCCGCGGGGGTTGAGGTCACCACTGATGAGGTGGCCGATGCCCTGGCTCGTCGTCGGCTGGGGTATGGCCGCGGAGCCCGGATGAAGTTCGAGCGGGACGAGGTGACCTTCGTCGGCGGCTTCCGGCACGGACTGACGCTCGGGAGCCCGTGCGCGATCCAGATCGGCAACACCGAGTGGCCGAAGTGGGAGCAGGTGATGAGCCCGGACCCGGTCGACCCCGCCACCTTGGCGGAGCTGGCCCGGAACGCGCCGCTGACCCGCCCGCGGCCCGGCCACGCCGACCTGGCCGGTATGCAGAAGTACGGGTTCGACGAGGCCCGCCCGGTGCTCGAGCGGGCGAGTGCCCGCGAGACCGCGGCCCGCGTCGCGCTCGGCGAGCTCGCGGCCCGGTTCCTTCGCCAGGCGTACGGCGTGACCGTCGTCAGCCACGTGGTCGAGCTCGGCACGATCAAGGCTCCGTACGGCGTGATCCCGTCGTACGACGATGTCGCCACGCTGGACGCGGATCCGGTGCGCTGCCTGGACGCGGATGCGAGCAAGGCGATGGTCGAGGAGATCGACCTCGCGCAGAAGGCCGGCGACACGCTCGGTGGTGTGGTCGAGGTCGTCGTGGACGGGCTCCCGCCGGGCCTCGGCAGCTACGTGCACTGGGACCGCCGGCTGGACTCCAAGCTGGCCGGCGCGCTGATGGGCATTCAGGCGATCAAGGGTGTCGAGCTCGGCGACGGGTTCGAGCTCGCGCGGACACCGGGGTCGAAGGCGCACGACGAGATCGTGGCCGAGGACGGCAGCATCCGCCGGACCAGTGGGCGGTCGGGTGGCACCGAGGGCGGCATGAGTACGGGCGAGACCCTGCGGGTCCGGGCCGCGATGAAGCCGATCGCGACCGTGCCGCGGGCGTTGCGGACGATCGACACGACGACCGGCGAGGCCGCGTCCGCGCATCACCAGCGTTCGGACGTCTGTGCCGTGCCGGCGGCGGGGATCGTCGCCGAGGCGATGGTCGCGCTGGTGCTGGCCGAGGTCGCGCTGGAGAAGTTCGGTGGCGACTCGGTCGCCGAGACCTCGCGGAACCACAAGTCGTACCTGGCGAACCTCCCCACGACCATCACACCGCGGGAGTGGGACCAGTGAGCCCTGTCGTTGTCCTGGTCGGGCCGCCGGGGTCGGGCAAGTCGACGATCGCGGCGGTGTTGTCGCAGCGGCTCGGTGCGCGGCATCGCGACACCGACACGGACATCGAGGCCGCGGCCGGACAGCCGATCTCGGACATCTTCGTCGACCACGGCGAGGAGCACTTCCGCGCCCTCGAGCGGGACGCGGTCGTCGCCGCACTCAAGGATGACGGCGAGGTGCTGTCGCTGGGCGGTGGCGCGATCCTCGACGCCGACACCCGCGCGGATCTGGGTGGCCACACCGTGGTCTTCCTCGACGTCAGCCTCGGCGAGGCGGTCAAGCGGGTCGGGCTCGGTGTCGCACGCCCGTTGCTGCTCGGCAACGTTCGGACCCAGCTGCGCAACCTGATGGAGGCAAGGCGACCGCTGTACGGCGAAGTCGCCAAGCTGACCGTGATCACCGACGGCAAGTCCCCGGCGCAGATCGCGGACGAGATCCTGGCGCACCTGCAGTGACGACCCAGCCCACCAGGATCCAGGTGGCCGCGGCCGCGCCGTACGACGTTGTCATCGGCAACAACCTGCTCGGCGAACTCCCTGCCCTGCTGGGCGAAGGCGTGCAGCGGGTCGCCGTCATCCACCCCCGCGCGCTCAGGACGAGTGGCGACGCGGTCCGCGACGACCTGACCTCCTCCGGGTACACCGCGCACGCGATCGAGATCCCCGATGCCGAGGAAGCCAAGTCGGCCGAGGTGCTGGCGTACTGCTGGTCGGTCCTCGGGCAGGCGGGCTTCACCCGTTCGGACGCGATCGTGAGCATCGGCGGCGGTACGACGACCGACCTGGCCGGCTTCGTCGCCGCGACCTGGCTGCGCGGGGTGAAGGTCGTGCACATCCCGACCACGCTGCTCGGCATGGTCGACGCGGCCGTCGGCGGGAAGACCGGGATCAACACGGCCGAGGGGAAGAACCTGGTCGGCGCGTTCTGGGAGCCGGCCGGCGTGCTGTGCGACCTCGCGGCCCTCGAGACGCTCCCGCGCAACGACTACATCAGTGGGCTGGCCGAGGTGATCAAGTGCGGGTTCATCGCGGACCCGGTGATCCTCGACCTGGTCGAGAAGGATCCGGCCGGCGCCACGAGTCCGTCGTACGACGCGACCGAGGAGCTGATCGCGCGGTCGATCCAGGTGAAGGCGGACACGGTCGGCGCGGATCTGCGCGAGCGTACGACGACCGTCGGCGGCCGGATCGGCCGTGAGGCGCTGAACTACGGTCACACCCTCGGGCACGCGATCGAGCGGGTCGAGCGGTACAAGTGGCGGCACGGCGCCGCGATCAGTATCGGCATGGTCTTCGTCGCCGAGCTCGCCCGCGCGGCCGGACGGCTGGACGACGCGACGGCTGATCGCCATCGCGCCGTCCTCGCCTCCGTCGGCCTCCCGGTCAGCTACCGCGCCGACGCCTGGCCGCACCTGCAGGACGCGATGAAGCTCGACAAGAAGACCCGCGCCGACCGCCTCCGCTTCGTCGTCCTCGACGCCCTCGCCAAGCCGACGATCCTCGAAGCTCCCGACCCCAGCCTCCTGGTCGCGGCGTACGCCGAGGTCACCTGAAGTCGATCATTCCCTCCGGGTTGGCGATGACCTTGCCTTCGTCGACCCGGGTGGTGCCGGGGCTGGGGGTCAGTCCGCCGCCGCCCTTCTGGTCTCCCGGCGCGTCGAGCAGCTTCCCGTCCTTGTCGAGGACCTGAGTCTCGACGCGGACCGTCTCGCCCAGCTTCAGCGCCGTCGACTCGTCCCAGGACCGAAGGAACACCAGTCCGTCCAGGGCGTTCGCGACGTACCAGGGTCCGGGCTTGCCGCGCATGACCCAGCGCTGGCGAATCGACGCGACCCGCTCGTCCACGCGGTACCAGGCGTCCTTGACGACCAGGTCGGGCTTCTTGTCGAAGTCGATGAACTGGTAGGAACCATTGCCCTCGGTCGGCGCTGCCGGGTGCGTGGCGTCCGGCTGGTTGAGGGCGATCTTGTACCGTTTCGCCGCAGCGCGATCGCCGCCGACGACTGCCGCCTCCATCGCGGTCGGAGGGCCTGCACAGCCGACACGAAGGCCCTCCGGCGCGGTCGTGAACGCGACCGTGCTGTCCACCTTGCCAGGCACCCAGGACATGACCCTGGTCGCGTGGCCGATCTGCGTCGCCTGATTCGCGTCGCCCGACTGGCTCAGGCAGTTCTGCGCCGCCGCGGCCTCCTCCGCTGCGGTGAGCGGCCCGAGGTCGATGTCGATCTCGGACGGGAGCGGCCTGGTCAACGGCGGCTTCCGGGGCACGGTGGCGGGTGCCTTCGAGGGGTTCTTGGACGCGGGGCCGGCTGTCGGTGCCTGCCGCGTCTGGTCGTGGCCGGCTGTGGCGACGAGCACGCCGCCGGCGACCAGCGCGATCGATGCTGCCGCACCCACGGGCACGAGCCAGCCGCGGCGGCGGTGATCGCCCTGGACGGCTTCGGCCAGGACTCGTTCGAGGATCTCCTGCTTGTGCGGGAGCGGCCGGTCGGTCGGGAGCTTCGTGGTCATTTCAGGCCCTCCAAAGACGTGCCGGCCAGGAGGCTGCGAGCCCTGGACAGCCGGGATTTGACTGTTCCTTCCGGGATACCGAGGACGCGGGCCGTTTCGGCCATCGAGCACTCCGACCAGATGACCAGCTCGACGACATCCCGCAGTTTCACCGGGAGCTTGTCGAGCAATCGACGGATATCGCTCATCGCGCGTTCGTCGTCGACCCGGGCCGCGGTGACCGCCGAGTGGTCGGCAACCGTCGTGTCGGCGGCGTCGACCAGCTCGATCCGGTTCCGCAGCGCGTCCTGCCGGCGGGTCGAGCGCAGCGCGTTGCCGCACTCGTAGCCGGCCATGACCAGCAGCAGCGGCCGCGCCGACTCGAGCGTCAGCTCGTCGACCTTGCCCAGCCGGGCCCGCCGCCAGACCGCGATGAACGTCGCCTGTACGACGTCCTCGGCCAGCGACCACGACGCCGTACGGCGGAACGCGAAGTTGTAGACTGCGTCACTGTGCCGATGGAACAACTCGGTCAGCGCCTGCTCGTCCGCGAGCCGGAGACGTTCCCAGAGCTCACGATCGGTGCGCATCAACTGACCTGGGATGTCTCTCATCCGCACCCCCAGTGTTGGTGTCCTCATACCTGGAAGAGTCCGGACGCGAGCCTACGGTTCGCTGGGACGACCACTAGGGTGTTGGCGTGACTGATGTGAGTAGGCGGGTGCTGGTGCTGAACGGGCCCAACCTGGGGCGGTTGGGGTCGCGGGAGCCGGAGAAGTACGGGTCGACGACGTTCGCCGAGTTGGTGGGGGAGT
Source organism: Kribbella sp. NPDC055071 (assembly GCF_053608045.1). Taxonomy (NCBI): domain Bacteria; kingdom Bacillati; phylum Actinomycetota; class Actinomycetes; order Propionibacteriales; family Kribbellaceae; genus Kribbella; species Kribbella sp. NPDC055071. The sequence goes on along the minus strand of NZ_JBSGUS010000020.1, from coordinate 98,611 downwards.
GTGAGAAGGCCGGCGCCGAGCTAGGGCTCGAGGTCGAGGTGCGGCAGACCGACGACGAGGCCGAGCTGGTCGGCTGGCTGCACGAAGCGGCCGATGGCCGGATCCCCGTCGTACTGAATCCGGCCGCGTTCACGCACTATTCGTACTCACTGCGCGACGCGATCGCCCAGCGGACTGCTCCGCTGATCGAGATCCACCTAACCAATCCCGCCACCCGCGAGGAGTTCCGCCACACCAGCGTGGTCGCGGGCGTCGCCACCGGCACGATCGCCGGATTCGGCCTCGACTCCTACCGCCTCGCCCTGCGCGCTCTCACCACCCTGGCCGAGTAGCTCGGCCCACACCGCATCGAGGGAGAGATCGAGTACGTCGGCGATCGCGGCGATGGTCGTGAACGCGGGGGTCGCCACGCGGCCCGACTCGATCTTGCGCAGCGTCTCGGGGGACACGCGGGCATCGAGCGCGGTCTGGAGCATCGAGCGCTGCCCGCGGGCGCGACGCAACAACGCGCCGAGGCGCCGGCCGCGCTCGACCTCTGCCGGAGTGAGTGGCAACCTGACCATGGATCCAATGATAGTACCGGGATAGTTTTCCCGGACAGTCCGCGCGGGATAACATGGCCGGGATAGTTATTGGTTGCGTACTGAAGGGCGCCGCATGATCGAGATCCTGACCCCCGCCGAAGTGGCCCGAGCCCGGGAGACCGGCGCGTTGGTCGGCGGCATCCTGCAGGCGTTGAAGAGCCGTACGGCGGTCGGCACGAGCCTGCTCGACATCGATCAGTGGGCCAAGGCCATGATCGTCGACGCCGGCGCGCAGTCCTGCTATGTCGACTACGAGCCGTCCTTCGGGCGCGGCCCGTTCGGCCACTACATCTGCACGTCGGTCAACGACGCCGTGCTGCACGGGAAGCCGAACGCCTACACGCTCGCCGACGGTGATCTGCTCACGCTCGACCTCGCGGTCTCCCTGGGTGGTATCGCTGCCGACTCGGCCGTGAGCTTCATCGTCGGCGACTCGCGGCCCGCTGAGAGCGTCGCGCTGATCGAGACGACCGAGCGTGCGTTGGCCGCCGGGATCGCCGCGGCCGGACCCGAGGCGCGGATCGGGGACATTTCCCGTGCCATCGGCTCGGTCCTCAGCGCGGCCGGGTATCCGATCAACACCGAGTTCGGCGGGCACGGCATCGGATCGACGATGCACCAGGACCCGCACATCTCGAACACGGGACGCCCCGGCCGTGGATACAAGCTGCGCCCCGGGCTGCTGCTCGCGCTGGAGCCGTGGGTGATGGTCGACACCGACAAACTCGTCACCGACGACGACGGATGGACGCTCCGCAGCGCCACGGGTGCCCGCACGGCGCACAGCGAGCACACCATCGCGATCACCCCCAACGGCCCCGAGATCCTCACAACCCGCCCGCCGGCCGTGTAACACGGCTCGGGGACGGCCCACCCCACATCCGCCGGTCGTGTAACACGGCTCGAGGGGTCCGGGGTGTAACTTCTGTGCCCTTTGGGGCATCTGGCCTGGTGAAGGGCAAATTTCACGGTCCGCGGAGGCGTGTTTCAGCGACAGACGGACAAGAGATCGGGGTGAGACGCCGGTGAAATGCCCCTGCGTCACGCTAGGCGTCGGGTCGTGATGCGGCCGTCACCGGTCTGAAGACTGGCTGAAGGTTCTCTAGCACGATCGGAATCGACGATTTTGGGGGTTCGTGTGACTACGGATTCGATCCGTTCCGTTCATCAACGCTCTGGGGGAGTGACAAGTATGACTACGCAACAACGTATTCCTGTTTGGGTAAAGGCGCTGGACCCGCTGTCGCAGTTCGGGTTGGTGCACGCACTCAGGCAGCGGCCGGAGATCGCTCTGATCAGTGACGCCGACCTGGCGGCGCTGCAGCAGACCGAGTCGGCCGACCAGCGGACCGCCCCGCCAGTGGTCGCGTTGGTCGCCGTCGACTCGCTGGACGCGGGAGCCGTCCAAGTGCTCCGGGCCGCAACGCAACGGGGGTGTCGCCGGACCGTGCTGATCGGTAGCACGATCGACGACGACGCGCTGATGACCGCGGTCGAACTCGGAGTCTCCGGTGTGCTTCGGCGTACCGAGGCGACGGCCGACCGCATCGTGCACCTTCTGCAGGCCGCCGCCGCGGGTGACGGCAGCCTGCCCCCTGATCTGCTGGGCCGGTTGCTCGGTCAGGTGTCGCGAATGCAGCGGCACGTGCTGGCACCGCGTGGGCTGTCCCACACCGGGCTGTCCGACCGCGAGACGCAGGTGCTGCGACTCGTGGCCGACGGCAAGGACACCCAGGAGATCGCCCGCGAGCTGTCCTACTCCGAGCGGACGGTGAAGAACGTCCTCCACGACGTGACGAGTCGCCTGCAGCTGAAGAACCGCTCGCACGCTGTTGCCTACGCCCTCCGCGAAGGCCTCATCTAGTAGCTGCACCACCGGCCGGCCCTCGCTTCCCGCGAGGGCCGGCTTCTTCATGCCCGGAGTGCTCACCAGCGGAGTGCTCACCAGCGGAGGACGAAGTTCGGGGGCTGGTAGCTCAGCGGCATGATCAGCACCGGCGCACTCTGTACCGGTGCGGCCAGCCCGGGCACGGTGCCGTTCAGGATCCGCTGCCCGAGCGCGTCCCGGCGGAACACCAGCATCGCGGTGGTGAACTTCCCGGTCGCATCGGCCACCACAGGCTGCGCCCCCAGACCGAGGTCCCAGGTCACGACGACCGGCCGTCCAGGCGGGAAGTTCGTGCCCGTCGCCATCACGATCTGGTTGGGTCGCGCCGTCGGCGGATCCGCGGTCAGCGTCGGGGTCGGCGCCGTACCGGACACGATCACCGGCACCGGGAACGGTGGGACCGCCCCGACCGCCGATGCGGCCACCCGGATCACGTCCATCCGCGTCCCGACCAACGTCGGAACGAACCGGACCGGGATCGCACAGCTCTTGCCCGGCTGAACCAGCCCGCACGCCGCCGCCGCGACGAAGTCCGGCACGGACGTCACCGCCATCAGCCGCAGCGGGACCGTGCCCGTGTTGGTCACCACTATCGACTTCGGCGCACTCGCCGTTGTCAGGAGCTGCGGCCCGAACACCAGCCGCTGCGGCGCAACCGTCATCGACGCCACCGGCTGACCAGGCACGCTCGCGCCTACCCCGGTCAACGTCACCGTCGCCGGCCGCGGACTCGCAACCGCAGCATCGGTCGACTTCGGAGTCAGTACGAGCCCGCCGGTTCGAGTCCCCGCCTTCCGTGGCGCGAACGTCACCGGTACGTCGCAACTCACGCCCGGCGTCACCGTGGCACAAGCCCCGAGCGTCGCCCCGAAGTCACCACTACTGGTCAGAGCAGCAGCCACATCCAGCGGCACATCTCCGGTGTTCTGCACCTTCACAGCGGCGACCGGCGCCGCCTTCCCCAGGTCCGTCGACGGGAACACCAATGCAGCCGGCGTAACCGTCCACCGAGCCACCGGCGCCGCCGTCGTACCCGTGCCGGTCAGCCCGACCGACACAGACGGCCCAGGTAGATATCCCTGGCGACTCGGCGTCGTGAGTACGCCGGTTGCCGGTCCACCGGTGGTTGGCACGAAGCGCGCGTCGATCGGGCAGCTCTCGCCGCGGTGCAGGGTCGTCGAGCAGACGTTGGTCCCCGCGATGAAGGGTGCCGCCACCCCGGTCGGCCCGGCGGCGACCGGCCCGGGCCCGAGGTTCTTGACGACCATGCTCCGCGCGCTCGAGGACTTCCCGACCGGCACCGGCCCGAAGTCAGCCGATGCGGGTGTGACCACGAGTTGCGCCGGGCGCCGCCGTACGAAGACGTCGTTCAGTCCGTCGTCGACGGTGTTGGCGACCAGGTCCGAGTTCGAGTCGAACGCCGTGAACGCCCCGTCGGAGCTCAGCGACGGTGCCCGGCTGTCCCCGTCTTCGGCGACAGCGCCTTCGTCGGTCAGCGAGACCCGCTCGTTGAACCGCTCGCCAGTTGCGGCTCCGGCGAAGTCCGGATCCAGGTAGCGGACGTAGACGCCTTGCTTGTCGTTGCCGGGATCGGTGACCAGATCCGTCGCCGACGACGAGTAGCCGACCGTCGAGCCGTCGTCCGAGATCGACGGCTCGTCACTCCAGCCGTTGCCACCCGTCGTCGGTTTGCCGGCGGCCGCCGAGACCAGGATTGTCTTGCCGCTGGGGATGTCCCGGGCCCAGATCTGGCTCGGGTGCTCATCGCCCTCGGCGAGTGCCTTGGGACGCGCGCTGGTGGTCGCCCGGGCTCCGTCCGCCCCGTCCTTGCGGGCGGCGAAATTGGGCGCCGAGTACCCGTCGGCATAGAAGGCGACGCGGTCGCCCGAGCTGGAGATGGACGGTACGTCGGTCAGGTCCGGCCCGACCTGTCCGTCACTCAGCTGCGAGACCAGGATCGTCGTACCGGTGGTCCGGTCGCGGCGGTAGATCTGGAACGTGCCGCCGGCCGGGCGTCCGATCGCGGCGTCCGAGCTGAACGCGAGGTAGCGTCCGTCGCCGGACAACGAGGGCTCCTCGCCGGTGATCGTCGTACCGTCGCTGTCCTTGCTTGCGATCTCCGGCGGACCCGCGAACGTTGCGTCGCCGGCCGGATCGGTCCGGGTCAGGATCACCCGGTTGATGCCGGAGCCCGAGAAGCGGTAGTACCTGGGATCGCCCGATCCGGTGGCGTTCATGGTGGCTCCGGACACGTCGACCGCATCGGGGCGGTAACCGACGTACGCGGTGCATCCGACGTTGGCCGGCAGCCGCTCGCCGTCCACACACGGCCGGGGCCGGTTCGGATCCGGCGTGGCCGGGGTGACCAGGGCGAAGTCGCACTTCGAGACGAACTTGAGGTCCTGGATCCCGGGCAGCGCGACGACCTCCGCCGCCAGGTACTGCACCTGGCCGACCGTGGTCGGGTTCGCGGCGGCCACGATGTTGCCCGCCGACGTCTTCTCGGTCGAGGAGGATGGCAGTCGGCCGGTCGGCGGAGCGATCGGCGTACAAGCGGCGGCAGCCTTGACTGCCGGCTGACTATTGATGCGGATGCAGGTCCCTTGCGCGACCAGGGCGATCGCGGCCTGGCCTTGCGGCGTCGTGCCGTTCAACCGCAGGGTCCCGACCCCGGCGCCGGCGCAGGCGTTGTACCGGAGGTCGAGCTGGCAGCCGGAGTTCGCGGCCAGGTCACCCTCACAGGTGTTGTTCTCGATGAAGAAGCCGGAGTTCGGGTCAAGGGTCGGGGCACTCTTGAAGGTGAGCGCCACGCTGGTGTCGACCTGCAGCGTCTTCGGAGCACCGTTACCGAGGTCGATCAGCGAGTCGATCCGGTGCTGTGAGCCGTCGCTCTCCTCCAGCGTCAGGTCCAGTACGTCGTTGTCCGCCTGGGCGTCCAGCAGGGCACCGAAGGCGACTGTCTTGCCGTCGCCGGCGATGTCGGGCCGGCACCCTCGCTCGTAGAAGCCGGTGTCACAGGAGCGCTGGTAGGTCAGATCGGACGTCGTGCCGGTGATCTGGTGCGTTCCCGAGCCGTCGGCAACGACGACGTGCGTGGAAGGCCCGTCCTCGGCGTTGTAGGCGACCCGGCTCCCGTCCGCGGAGATGGCCGGCGGGCCGACGCGCCCGTGCGTGCCGACCGTCTTGATGTCGGTGGTCGCCTGGTTCCGGATATCGATCTGGTTCGGGAAGGATTCGCTGCTGGCGGGCCCGGTCCGGTAGGCGACGTACTGGCCGTTGTCGCTGATCGCGGGGCTGAGGTGGTCCCCGGCGTTCGTCGACACCAGCTTGGTCTCGCCCGCGGTCCGTGCGTCGCTGGTGCCGTGCCCGGTCAGCTCGGCCGAGACCGTGTTCGCCGAGGCGCTGTTGTCGTCGGTGTAGGCGTGGATGCTGCCCTGGCGGAAACCTATGGCCGATGGCGTGAAGGACAACAGGTACGAGCAACTCCGGCCCGGCCGGAGCAGCAGGCCGGTGCACTGGTCCTGGCTGATCGCGAACTCGGTGCCACCGAAGCTGGGCTTCTCGTACCGCACCGGCACGGTTCCGTCGTTCGTGACGGTCAGCGCCTGCGGGCCTGCCGCCGTACCGACCTTGGCCGTCCCGAGGTCGAGCGGGTCCGGGGCCGTCACGGTGCTGCCGTGCCGACTGGCCTGGTAGATGTCGGACTCGGTATCGGCGTCGTTGAACTGGTCCAGGATGTCGGTGCTCGCGAAGGTCGCCTTCGTGCCGTCCTGGCCGATCGAGATGAACCGGTCCCAGCCTTCCGAGCCGGTCCCGCCGTTCGGGCGCAGCGAGATGAGTTCGTTCGTGCCACGACCGCCGGCGAAGTCCTTGGTCAGGTCGCGGGCGATGACGCGCCCGCCCGGCAACGTGCCGACACCGAGGTTGGACGCGTCGGAGATGTAGTCCAGCGTGTAGCCGTCGCCCGACAGGACCGCGCTCTGGGTCCAGGAGTCGGCGCTGGTCCCGTCCGGACCGGCCGAGGCGAGGACGGACTTCTTGCTCGGTACGTCGCGCACGTACACCTGCATGAAGTGATCCTGGTTCGGTGCGCCGGTGACCGGTTCCCAGCTGGTGAAGGAGATCCGGGTGCCGTCGTCGGACACGGTCGGCTCGCTCGCGGTCAGCGGCAGGGAGCCGTCGGTCTTGAGCGAGACCAGCGTGGTCCCGCCGGGCTTGTAGGTCTTGTCGCCCGCGGAGTCGGTGTCGTGCAGGTACACCTGGGTCTCGGGCTGCGCTGCGTTCGGGTTGTTCTGGGGCCGGCCGAGCGGGGTGTTCGACACGTATCCGACCCATCGCCCGTCGGCGGACACTGTCGGACCGAGGCCGTCCATCGGGGTGCCCTCGGCGCCGGTCACGCTGACGACGCTCGCCTTCCCGAAGTTGCCCGAGGCGCTTGGGTCCCGCCACGCCGCGATCACCCGTTGGACGGCGTGGCCGCCGACGGAGTACGCGGTGTCACCGACCTGGATCCGGGCCGAGAACGGTCCGACCTGCGGCAGCCGGGATTCGACGTACGCCGTGCACGACGAATGCGGCGGGATCGGCTGGTCCGGCGTACACGCATCGGTCGCCCCGGCCGGTTTCACGAGTTTGAGCGCGCATCCGGCCGAGGTCAGCACCGGAGTGTGTTCGGAGGCCATCGTGTTCTGGATCGCGAGCGCGTCGATGTTGAGCTCGCCGGCACCGACCGAGCCGATCGAGAACCAGGGCCCGTACCGGCCTTCGGTGCCGTCGTGCGGATCGTCCGCGATCGGGAGATTGCCGGTGTACTCGCTCGGACCCGTGCAGCTCGGGTCGGCCGCCGCGGCCGCGGGTCGGGGCGGGAAGGCCGCGAGCCGCGGGCATTCACCACCGCCGGTCAGCTTGAAGGCCGTCTGGCCCGCGGCCGAGTTGGTGGAATTGAACTGCAGGACGGCGTTGCCCTCGTCGGTGCAGTCGGCGTTCCCACTGAACGAGATCTTCGTGAAGCAGGTCGCGCCGGGCTGCAGCGTCGCGGCACAGGTGTTCTCGGTGACCGTGAACGTCGAGTCGCCGTCGATCACCGGCCCGGTGTCGGGGTAGATGATCGCCTGCTTTCCGGTGTTCGTCAGCTCGACCTCCTGCGTCCCGGATGTCCCGAACGCCCCGAAGTTCAGTACCGGGTAGAGGCCGCGGTCGGTCTCCCAGCCTTCTCCGTTGATGCCGACGTCCAGCTGGCCGGACTCGATCGACTGGTAGACCGGCGCGACCAGGGTCGTGCCGTCGCGCGAGAGCTTGGGAGCGCAGTCGTCGTCGTCCCCGTCGCCGGTGTTGATCCGGCAGCTCACCATCCGCTGGTAGGGCAGGTCGTTCGGCGTGCCGGTCACCTTCGTCAGCACCGGACTGGCCGGCGTACGGCGGTTGACGGCGTACAGCTGCGGATCCACCGAGTCCGACAACGCCGTACCCGATTGATCCCCGATCAGAGCGATCAGGCCGGCGTCACCCGACATCGACGGCGCGGCCGGCCTGATGTCGTCGAGCCCGCCGACCTTCTGCGTGGTACCGGCTTGGCCCATGTCGGTCACCCACAGCCCGCCCGAGGCATCGGCTGTCTCCCACGCGACCCATCGGCCGTCGCTGCTCACCGAGTTCCGGTAGGACGGGCTCATCCCCGGGATGTCGGAGGCGATGCCGACGGACGGCGGCAGCTGGTCGGCCGCGGAGGCGTCGCGGCCGAGGGTGAGGACGGCGAGGCCTGCCGCCAGGAGGGCGGCAGCGGTGATGATGGCGGTCGGGACACGCGGGATACGACTCACGTCGACCAGCAAACTCTGTGCGGCGGCCGGTGGGCAGAGTGTCACGTGCGGCTTGGGGGGCAGCGTGCCCTGCCCTATTGCGCAACCTGCCTCAACGGGCAACCCAAGGGGACCTTCGTACGGCGCTCGCGCACCTGCCCCTCACGTGGTCGCGAATCTACCGTGACAGCGTGATCTCCGAAGCCGACGCCGCCCTCGCCGCACTGCTGCGCCGCGAGCTGCTCGATTCCGCCCGGGTGCAGGTGGTGTTCGATCCGCCGACCAAGGAGTGGGCGGCCAAGCGGAACGGCCCGGCCGTCAACCTGTTCCTGTACGACATCCGGGAGGACACCCGGCGCCGGTCCAGCGGGCTGGTGCCGCGCTTCGGAGACAACGGCCGGGTCGTCGCCCGGCACACGCCGCCGCGGATCTTCCGGCTGTTCTACCTGCTCAGCGTCTGGGGGCAACGCGCCGAGGACGAGCACCGGTTGCTCGGCCAGTTGCTCGACACCTTGCTCGTGCACGACGTCGTACCGGCGGAATTGTTGCCGACGGCACCTTCTCCGATCGGGCTGGCCGTCGGCCTGCCGCCGGAGGACGACCGGTCGTTCGCCGACGTGTGGTCCGCGCTCGGCGGCGAGCTGCGGCCGTCGATCGACGTGGTGCTGTCGATACCGATCGAGGCCGGACGCCTGACCGCCGCCGGACCCGAGATCGTCGAGCCGCTCAAGGTCGACCTGTCGGACCTCACCCCGTGAACGCCGGGCTCGAGTACCTGCTGGCCCGGCTCGCCCTGGTCGAGGATCGAGTCGCGGGACTGATCGCCGTCCGACGACCTGGCGACGCCACGGCCGCGGATCCGTTTCGTGGGCTGCACCTCACGACGGCTGCCGTCGAAGGCCTGCTCGCCCCGGACCAGGCGAGCTTCGACGACTCGGAGTTGGTCCAGCGAGCGCAGGATCTGGACCGTCAGGCCGAGTCGCTCGAGGCGGACGGTGCGACGCTGCGGTTGCGGGAGGTGCAGCGCTCGTTCGAGTTGTCGGAGCTGGACGTGGAGATCCTGCTCGTCGCGATGGCGCCGGACCTGGATGCGCGGTTCGAGCAGCTGTACGGCTACCTGAACAACGACGTCTCACAGCGCCGGGCGACACCTCGGCTCGTGCTCGACCTCCTGGCGATCTCCGCCGCGGATCATGCCGCGCGCGCTCGGTTCAGCCCGAGCGGTCAGTTGGTCGCCGGGGGACTGATCGAGGTCGAGGCGGTGTCCCGGCCGTTCCTGACTCGGCCGCTGCGGGTCCCGGATCAGGTCACGGCCCATTTGCTCGGCGGTTCGTCCGGTGAGCCGGAGCTGGCCGACCTCGTGGTTCCGCCACCGACCCCGGTACACGGCGAGTTGGACGACCTCGGTGCGCGGCTCGTCCGGGCGCTGCGGCCGGGGCATCCGGCGTACCTGCGAGAGCGGCCCGGAAGTGCTGCTCGTGGGCTCGCCGCCGCCGCGCTGGCGAAGCTCGGTCTGGCCACGCTGGCGTTGAATCTCGAGCGGTTGCCCAAGGCAACGGATGCCCGGGCGATCGTCCGCACGGCGGCCCGGCAGGCCCGGTTGAGGTCGGCCGGGATTCTGGCCGGACCTGTTGATGCGGCCGAGCCGGCGGTGCTGGCTGCGCTGGCGATGGCGCCCGTACCGGTCGTGCTGGTCGGGACGCGGCACTGGGATCCGGAGTGGGCTCCCGTCGTACCGGCGTTGCTCGACGCGCCTGCGCTGACGGCGGCGCAACGTGCGGCGCTCTGGCGTACGGCGTTGCCGCCGGTGGCCGGTCTGGATCCTGACGCCGAGATGTCGTCGTTCCGGCTGGACGTCGACGGCATCCGGCGTGCGGCGGAGGCGGCGGGGGTGCAGGCCGCACTGGACGGCGTTCCCGTGTCCGGTGCGTTGTTGCGCGCCGGCGCGCGGTCGCAGAACGGCGCCGGGCTCGAGCGGCTGGCCCGACGCATTGTGCCCGCCGTCGACTGGGACGACCTGGTCCTGCCGGACGAGACGACCGAGCGGTTGGAGGAGCTCGCTGTCCGAGCCCGGTACCGCGAGCAGGTGATTCGCGGCTGGGGGATGCGACCCGGCGGCGGGCGTGGCTCCGGGGTCAGTGCACTGTTCACCGGCGAATCCGGTACGGGCAAGACCCTGTCGGCCGAGGTGATCGCGCACGAACTCGGAGTCGAGCTGTACGTCGTCGACCTCGCGACCGTTGTGGACAAGTACATCGGCGAGACCGAGAAGAACCTCGAACGGATCTTCACCGAGGCCGCCGGGGTCAACGGCGTACTGCTGTTCGACGAGGCCGACGCGATCTTCGGCAAGCGCTCCGAGGTCCAGGACGCACGGGACCGGTACGCGAACGTCGAAGTCTCCTACCTGCTGCAGCGGATGGAGAGTTTCGACGGCCTCGTCATCCTGACCACCAACCTCCGCGCCAACCTCGACGACGCCTTCGCCCGCCGGCTCGACCTGGTCGTGCACTTCCCCCAGCCGGACGCCGGGCAACGCGAACTGCTCTGGGATCGGTGCCTCGGACGATCGGTACCGCGCGGAGACCTCGACCTGGCCGAGCTGGCGCGCGACTTCGAGCTGGCCGGTGGCGACATCCGGTCCGCCGCGGTGACCGCCGCCTATTACGCCGCCGCCGGTGCTCGCGCCGTTCAGATGGACGACCTGCTGACCGCGATCGACCACGAGTACACCAAGCTCGGACGGTTGCCCCCGACAACTACTAGTGGAGCCCGCTGATGGACCGGTCGTACGCCGACGAGGACAAGGCCAGCGCGTCACCCCAACGCCTGGACTCCAGTCCTGACTCCGCCACGGACCTGCAGTCGCTTGCCGGTAACCAGGCGGTCAGCGACGCCATGGACAGCCGGGCCAAGGCGAATGCGATGCGGGCCGAGCTCGAGACCGACCACAAGCTGATCCTGGACAGCTACAACCGGCACGGCGCCGAGGTCGCCCGGCTGCAGCAGCTCGAGGACAACGACGAGATCACCGTGCAGGGGCTGGAGGACAAGAAGAAACTCGCCGCTCAGCAGGAGGAGCTCTGGAAGGCCTGGACGAAGGCCCAGGACGACCTCGAGCTGATCGACAACCCCGGCGCGACCAACCAGCAGCTGAACGAGATGATGGCCCGCCGCGGGGTGACCGGCGGGACCGGGTACGACGTGGACTTCCGCCCCGGCAGCACCAAGCTCGGGCCGAACGGCATCGTCTCCACCGACCCGAACTGGACCGGAACCGAGCTCAAGGACGGTACGGCGACCAGTCAGTCCAAGTCGACCACCAACACCATCGACACCTCCGGTTTCACGCGCAAGACCACCGACACCACGTCGACCGTGTCCGAGAACTCGTCCAGCACCTCGACGAAGACGAGCGGATTCTCACTCGGCGCGAACGGTCCCGAGAAGTCCTGGGGCGACAGCGAATCCACCACGACGCAGAACGGCCCGGACGGCGTGGCGGAGACCAATAGCCGATCGACCAGCAACAAGGTGGGCCTGAGCGGAATCAGCACGTCGACCGAGACCAGCCAGTCGATCGGCGACATGAAGACAACGAAGAAGGAGTCGGTCGGCGTCTCCCGTGGCGACGGCAAGGTGGGTGCGAACTACAGCAGCAGCACCGACATCAACGGCCGGTCCTCGGGTACGAACCTCAGCGCCGGGGCGATCGCCGGTGACGACGGCGTGGGCCAGTACGCGTCGGCAGGCAAGGACTTCTCCCAGGATCGCGGCGGCGGGGTCAAGACCGGTCAGTCCGCCGGCCTGGACGGCAAATGGGTCGTCAATGTGACCCAGGTCGAGGGCTCGGATCCGGTGCAGTACCAGATCACCATGACCATCAACCTGGGCGTCAAGCTCAGCGCCAACCGGACCGCCGAAGGTGCCCTGGGCAACGAGAACTCCGGGGTCAGCCGCAACAGCAGCATCTCCGCGCAGGCCTCCGGATCGGTGACCGGCACGTTCACGCACGTGTACAGCGCCGAGACCACGAAGAAGTACCTCGGCGCCTTGACCGCGGACGGTTCGGGCGGCGCGGAGAAGGAGCTCAAGGTCGTCTCGCTCGCGGCTCGCGGCAGTATGGACGAGGCGCAGAAGCTGCTGACCGGCGTACAGGCCGCGACGATGTCGCCCGAGGCGGCCGCGGCGATGACCGAAGGCGACGCTGCGTCGTTCGAGATCAGTGGTGATGCCGGTGGCAAGCTCGGCGCGGGCACGAAGTCCGGTGGGTTCGGCGCCGGGGTCGAGCTCGGCGGCAGCGTCGGGGAGAAGCTGAAACGGTCGGTTGCGGTCAAGAACGGCAAGGTCGTCATCACCGTCACCGCGTCGACCTCGGCCGGCAACACACTCGGCGGGAACGTGTCGATGGACGGAGCCGGCGGTGGGTACAGCCGAACCAGCACCGACAACGACAGCCAGTCGTTGACCTTCACCCTCGATCCCAAGGATCCGCAGTACGCGCAGAACTTCGCGCTGATCTCCGACCACACCACGATCGCGGGCCTGCGGTTCGTCGCCAAGGAGCACCCCAACCTGGTCACGTCCGACACCTCGACCACGGGGGAGGACCGCAGCAGTACGACGACCGCCACGGTCGCCGGCGTGTCACTCGGAATCAGCGACGTCAGCGGGTACGAGGAAACGAAGGCCACCGACGCGTCCGGCACCTCGCACCAGTACGTCGGCAAGGCCGGCGGGGGTGCGTCGGTCGACGTCGCCGGATTCAAGGGTGAGTACTCCGAGAAGAGCACAGTCACGACCACCACCGACCCGAACGGGAAGGCCGGCGGCGACCTGGCCACCGAGAAATCGGAGACCGACTTCTCCACGTCGGTGTCGAAGTTCGCCGACAACTTCGTGAAGAGCCCGATCGCGACGACGGTCGGACTCTTCACCGGCGGCAGCAAGGTCGCGCAGTCGAAGAAGGGCGTCGCCGGGATGCAGTTGTCCGACGGCGACTACGACACGATCTACGCCACCTCGCTGCTGCCGGTTCAGTGGAACAGGCCGGTCGCCGGATCCGAGTTCGGGGCGTGGCAGGGGCTCGGGGCAAGGATTGCCGACACCGGCAACGATCACGCCCGGATGGCACAACTCCTGGCCAGGTACGGCGACGACCACGACGGCGCGGTCGCCGCGTTGCAGGCGATCGTGCGGCACTACGACTCCACCCAGGGCGGCTCGCGCTACGACTGGCCGGGGGAGATGTCGGCCGAGAAGAGCTCGTTCACATCGCTCGTCGACGGCGATTCACTGAAGCCCGTTCTCGATCTCGAAGGCCAGGGCAAGAATCAGGCCGCGCTGGACAAGGCCACCGAGACGATGGGCAAGCTCGACAAACTCGCCGAAGCCCTGGTCGCCAAGAAGGACCAGTTCTCCGACGGCTCCGCGCTCGCCGACATGCAAGGGCGGCTCGGCAAACGGCGCAAGGATCTGGCGGCCCGCGTCTACGTCATCAATCAGCGGGTGAAGACGGCCGGCATCGACGCGATCCCGGTGTCCGGTCCGCCGACCGCCGAGGAGGCGGCCAAGATCGACATCGCCGCGCTGGCGGCGACGATGGTGCAGAACTACAAGCAGACCGCGGCCGGATTCGACGCCGAGCAGGGCCGGCAGTTCGGCATCATCCAGGCCGAGATCGCCAGCCGCGACGGGTTCTGGGGGATGAGCACAGCCAAGACGGCGACGGCGTTCAGCGACATCCGGATGAAGGTCTGGCCGCAGTGGAACACCCTTCTGCACGCGGCCGAAGAAGAGGCCCGCAAGGCGGGCGTCGATCCCAATCTGCTCGTTCCCCGCCCGGCGGTGCAGTGGGCCAACCTGCTGCACAAGGACGCGTTCGGCGTCGACCTGGGCGTGGCCTTCTGACCCGAGCGCGGCTGCACAGCCGGCTTGGTGCCCTTAGGTGCAGTGCTTCCTTCCCTTGGCCGCGTCCGGGCGGACGTACCGGTGCGGCGCCCGTACGACGACCCTTGATCCGAGACCAGTCCAGCTCGAAGGAGTGACCATGCCGACCTACCTGTCGCCCGGTGTCTACGTCGAGGAGGTGGAGGCCGGGCAGCGGCCGATCGAAGGCGTCGGCACCGCGGTCGCCGCGTTCGTCGGATTCGCCGAGAAAGGCCCCCTGAACACCCCGACCCTGATCACCAACTGGACGCAGTTCACCCAGACTTTCGGTGACTTCGTCGAGGGTTCGTACCTGGCCCACGCGGTGTTCGGGTACATCCAGAACGGCGGCTCGGCGGCGTACATCGTCCGCATCGGCGGCGCGGCCGACGAGGGCTCCGGCCCGAAGGAGCTGGTCGCGGGTCCGCCGCAGACCACGCTCGGCCACTACAAGGTGACCGCGATCGAGAGCCCCAACGGCAAGAACCCCGACGTCAGCGTCGAGGTCGCCGACAGCACCGCCGAGAACGCGCCCGAGGGCTCGATCAAGCTCACGATCCGGGCCAGCGGCCGGCAGCCCGAGGAGTACGACCCCGTCGTACCGGACCGTCGCGCCGACAAGGCCAGCAACGCCGCCACCGTCGTGAACGCGAAGTCAAAGCTCGTCAAGCTCGAGGAGCTGGCGCCGTCGGCCGCCCTCGAGCCCGTTGCCAAGGGCAAGAAGTCGCTGGTGACCCCGCCGGCCGTCGTGACCGGGGACGTCGGCGCGGCCGACTACGTCGGTGACGTCGCCGAGCGGACCGGGTTCTCCGGGCTGGAGGCGATCGACGACATCACGATCGTCGCCGTGCCGGACCTGATGAGCGCCTACCAGCGCGGCGCGATCGACCTGGAGACCGTGCACTCGGTGCAGCAGGCCGTCATCACGCACTGCGAGCTGATGGGCAACCGGATGGCCATCATCGACCCGCCGCCGGCGTTGAACGCGCAGCAGATCAAGGACTGGCGGCAGAACCAGGCCGGCTACGACTCCAAGTACGCCGCCTTGTACTGGCCCTGGGCCAAGACCTTCGACCCGCCGACCGGACGCAACATCATGGTGCCGCCGTCGGGGCACGCGGCCGGGATCTGGGCCCGCACCGACGAGTCGCGTGGTGTGCACAAGGCGCCGGCGAACGAGGTCGTCCGTGGCGCCATCGCGCTCGAGACCACGATCACCAAGGCCGAGCACGACATGCTGAACCCGATCGGCGTCAACGCGCTGCGCGCGTTCCCGGGCCGTGGCATCCGGATCTGGGGCGCGCGGACGATGTCGTCCGACCCGGCCTGGCGCTACGTGAACGTCCGGCGGCTGTTCAACTACATGGAGGAGTCGATCCTCAACGGCACCCAGTGGGTCGTCTTCGAGCCGAACGACGACGCGTTGTGGGCGCGCATCCGCCGTACCATCAGCGCCTTCCTCGTGAACGAGTGGCGCAAGGGCGCACTGTTCGGTCTCACCCCGGACGAGGCGTTCTTCGTCAAGTGCGACCGCGAGACCAACCCGGCCGAGGCGATCGACGCCGGCCAGGTCACCTGCCAGATCGGCATCGCGCCGGTGAAGCCGGCCGAGTTCGTCGTCTTCCAGCTGTCCCAGTTCTCCGGCGGCACCAGCCTGGTGAACGACTAAACCACCAAAAGCAAGAGCAAGAGCTACAAACCCCCTCGCTTCGCTCGGGGCGGGGGAAATAGCTTAAGGAGAATCTGATGCCGCTCGCCGACGCCATGGACATGGCGACCGCGTACTCGTTCAGCGTTTCGATCGACGGGGTCGAGGTCCCGTTCGTGATGGAGGTGGCCGGCCTCAAGGCCGAGGTCGACATGGTCACCTACCACGAGCAGGCCAAGGACGGGAAGTTCGTCGCCCGCCAGGTGATGGGCCGGACCAAGGTCGGCCAGTTCACCGTCACCCGTGGCCTGACCGACTCCAAGACCGTCACCGACTGGCTGAAGTCGGTCATGCAGGGCGACATCAAGGGCGCCCGGAAGACCGCCGAGGTGTGTATCTACACCTCCGACGGGCAGCCGCTGAAGCGGCTCAACTTCCGCAACTGCTGGATCAAGGACGTCGAGCTCGGCGGTGCGTTGAAGGCGGGCTCGACCGAGGCACTGACCGAGAAGTTCACCGTCTGCTGGGATGAGATGGAGTACGCCTGATGCGTCGCTCCCACGGTACGGCGCTCGTGGCGGACGCGGATCCCGGATCCGCGCCCGCCCCGGCGGCGCCGCCGGTCGCCGAGCCCGCGCCGGCGCTGCGGACCGAGTTCGACTTCGAGCTGCCCCGCGGGTATCTCGACGGCGACGGCGTACTGCACAAGACCGGCACGATGCGACTGGCGACCGCGCGGGACGAGCTGCTCCCGCTGTACGACGCCCGCGTCCAGGAGAACCCGGCCTTCACCACCGTCGTGCTGCTGGCCCGCGTGATCACGCGGCTCGGGGACCTGACCAGGATCGACGGCCAGGTGGTGGAGAACATGTTCGCCTCCGACGTCGCGTTCCTGCAGGACCTCTACCGCCGGATCAACTCCGAGGGCCACACCCGGGCCGCGGTCACCTGCCCGTCGTGCGAGCAGTCGTTCGCGGTCGACATCGCGGGTGGGCGCCTGGGGGAATCCTGACGTACGCGACCGCACGGTTGCACGAGGAGATCGCGTACGTCGCCTACCACTTCCACTGGCCCCTGGACGACATCCTCGACCTCGAGCACCCGACCCGCCAGCGTTTCGTCGCGGAGATCTCCAGCATCAACCGCCGAATCACCGAGGGAGACCGATGATCGGCACCCCACCTGCCACCCTCCAGCCACCCAGCGGCGACTGGATCTCTTCGTGGCGCTCACCCGCCCTGACCGGCGCCCTCACGCACCAGCTGGACGCCTCGGCTCCCACCGGCCTCCTCACCAACCTGGTCTCCACCGGCGCGCCCCAATCCCGAACCACAGACGCTCCCTTGGACCTCCGCCCGTACGGCCTCCCCACCGAAGCCGCCGGCCAGGACTCAGGCGCCACCGACGCGGCCCCGACCAACCCGCTCACCCGGATGGTCCGCTCCTCCCTCCGCAACGCCTTCACCCGCACCCCCTCACCCGCCACCGGCACCCCCGCGGCCCCGGCAGCAAACCCCGCCTCCTCCGCGCCGCCGTCCCCGGGCGCATCAACACTCGCATCCCCCTTCGAACCAACCTTCGCCCAGGCCCTAGCCTCAACCGGAGCCCTAGCCTCAACCGGAGTCCTAGCCTCAACCGCGTCCACCCTCACGGCCACCCCCGCACTTCCGGCCGGAGCCGCGTCAGCCCTCGCCTCATCCCCAGCAGCAGGAGCAACTCCCGCCCTCCCACTACTCTCGGCCGCAGCGGTGCCCAACCCCAGCGCAACCTCCTCGGCCGCATCACCACCAGGATCCTTGGCCCCGAGCACATCCTCAGCTGAAGGACCGGCCGCCGACCTCCCTCTGCTTTCGGCCGCAGCGGCGCTCAACCCCAGCGCAACCTCCTCGGCCGCATCACAATCAGTCGCGTCCGCCGCAGGCTCAACCCCAGCGGTGTCCGCCCCCGGCACAACCGCCTCGGGTGCATCACCACTAGCCGGGTCCACCGCCGGCGCAACCTCAGCCGAAGGAGCCGCCCGCACGCTCCAGTTGCTCTCGGCCGCAGCGGCGCCCAACCCCAGCGCAACCCCCTCGACCGCATCACCATCAGCCGCATCCGCTCCCGGCTCAACCCCAGCCGCATCCGCTCCCGGCGCGGCCGGCCCACTGCTCTCGGCCGCTGCGGCGCTCAGCTCCAGCGCAACCTCCACGGCCGCATCAGCACGAGCAGCATCCGCCCCCGGCTCAACCCCAGCCCCAGGAGCTGCCCCCGACCTCCCTCTGCTCTCGGCCGCGGCGGCGCTCAACCCCACCGCAACCCCCTCAGCCGCATCAGCACCTGCAGTACTCCCACTCGCCAGCTCCCCAACGGCCGGCGCGGATGCGGCCGGGCAGGCCGCGCTACCCCTCGCCGCTGCGGCCGAGAGCGGTACCCGACAGCTAGCGAGCCTGGCTGCAGAGGTCCCGACCCTCGGCGCAGGCGGCCCGGGAGCGGCTGCTGCGACCCTGGGCGGTTCGGGTTCGGCTGGTGCGGCGCTGGCCGGCTTAGGTGCCGCCGGTGCCGCCGGTGCCGCCGGTGCCGCCGGTGCCGCTGGCGGCTCGGCCGGCTTGGGTGGATCGGGTGGGTTGTTGTCGGGGTTGTTGCCATTGGCAACGGCTGCGGGCTTGGGAGGTAGTCAGGTGACTGCGCCCACCCCGGACGGGATCCGGCGTTCCCTGAGTGTGCCGACTCTTCAGGATGGGCTGACCACCGCGATCGCCCCCGCAGCAGCTCCGGACGTGTCAGAACTTCCAGTAGCCCAGTCCGCCGGTCCGGTGGCTCCGGCAGGGGCGCCTGCTGGTCTCTCCCGCCGCCGGGCCGGCTTAGGTGCCCCCCTGGCCGGCCTCCCGACCCCGGTCATCCCCACGGCAGCCGTCCCCACCCCGGCACTCCCACTTGCAAGCCTGCCGAGCAGCCTGGCAGCGGCAGCACCAGCCGCCGCAGCAGTTGGCAGCAGCAACCAACTGCTCGATGTGCCGCCAGTTGTCACCGGCGCCTTCAACGACCTGACGGCAGGCACCTCGGCGCCATCCGTTCCACTCTTGGGCGGCCGTGCGCTGAGCTCAGAGGTCAGCGAACTCCTCCCGCCAACCTCCTCCGCTCAACCGGCACCTGCCCAGCCGGTCACCTACCTCCCACCCCACGCCGTCGACACCTCCGGGCCAGGCTCCGGGTCCCCAGGCACCCAGGCACAACCCGCTGGACCCGCAGCACCGACGCCAACCCCGAACCTGCCGGGTGCCGCCCAAAGTCGCACCCTACCGACGATCGACGCCCCAGCGACCGGCCTGCCGTCCCTCCCGGTGGCCCGACAGTCAGCGCCGGACGCACCTGCACAGACCGGGGGACTGGTCTCCTCGACCGTCGTAGAGAGCATCTCGAGCAACTCCGCGGATTCAGGGTCGACGTCGGTTGCAATCCCATCCGCACCAGGAGTCGGCGCGGGCGACGCCAGTACAGGCGCTCACCCGGCAGCCGGCGCCCCGCACGGGGGAACACCTGCTGCGGCCGGAGGCACCCCAGGAGCAGCCATGTCGGCCGCCGACGTAGACGGCCTGGCTCGGCGGCTGTATGAGCCGATTGCTCGCCGGTTGCGGGCCGAGTTGGTCGTGGACCGGGATCGTACCGGCACCTTGATGGATCGGATGTGGTGATGAGTACTACCGAGCTGATGCCCGCGGTCGGGGTTCGTTTCATGGTGCAGGTGGACGAGGTCGATCTCGGCGCGTTCACCAGCTGCGAGGGCCTCGGGGTGGAGGTCGTCATCGAGCAACGCTCCGAGGGCGGCAACAACGGGTACGTCGTCCAGATCCCTTCCAGGCTGAAGTATCCGAACATCAAACTCACCCGCCCCCTCACCAAGGAGACCGAGCGAGTAGCCCGCTGGATCTCCGGCCTGGCTGCCGGCGTCAAACGCCGTACCGGTCAAATCACCGCCATGACCACCGACGGCACCGTCGTCGCCCGCTGGGGCCTGATCGACGTCGTCCCCGTCCGCTGGACCGGCCCGAGCTTCACCAAAGGCCCCGCCGACGTCCTCACCGAAACCATCGAGATCGCGCACCACGGCTTCATCGATACCGGCGCCTAGGACGGCGCCAATCGTGTCGTCAACCGATGGATGAGGCGTCCCAGCGGCGCAGTAACCAACTCTCTGAACAGTCACCTACGTGTGCCTCTCCACAGCGGGGCTGTTCGGTGTGTCTTTGGGGATCGGGTGGGTGCCGGTGGGATCGACTCGGAAGACGAACCCGTGAGGCGTCGTCCACTCGAGCGTCGTGGCGTCGATGCGGCGGACTCTCCAGCCGTGGGCATGGGTTTTGACCCGATGAGTGAAGCGTCCCAGCGGTATGAGGTTCTGGGTGTTGGTTTGGCCGGGTGGTCCTTGGGGGTTGTAGGGCTGGATGTGGTCGAGGTCCATCCTGTAGTTGGTCTCTCGGGTGCCGTAGGGGAACAGCTCGACGGGTTGGGTGAGTTTGATGCGTTCGCGGATGCGATCGGGGATTTCGTAGGCGTCGACGGTGATGCCGTCGTTGAGGTCGATGACGGGTTTGACGACGTACGGGCCGTGGCCGACCAGTTCGGCGAGCTGGGTGGCCAGGAGTGGGCCGATGCCCTCGGCGCGGAGGACTCCGGTGCCTCTGGCGAGGGTCGTATCGGTGAGGTGGACGTAGATTTCGGTCTTGCCTGGGCGTGGCCGTCCACCCGCGCGGTCGCGGGTGTAGGCGTCCTGCTTGATCTGTGCGAGTCGAGCGTGCAGAGCGCCCTGGGCGGCAGCGTCCACGAGTTCACCGCCGCCCTCATCTAGGTGCATGCTGCGGTCGAACGGCTCGATCGGGGTGGAGCGCGTGGTGTCGAGCGGGTGGGAGGGGTTCGTGGTGGTGGTTTCCGCCGCAGTAGCATCCGGGACGGTGGCCTCCGGGGTGCTGGCCGGCTGCAAGCGGTGCTCGCTGGCCTGGGCGAGGAGTTCTTGGGTGTAGCGAGGGTCGGCGATGATTCCGACGGCGTCGGCGCGGCGGTGTTGGACAGGGCGGGTGTCGCCGAACGTTTTGAGGGCGTCGGCGATGCTGTTGAGGGTGGCGTCGTGGCGGGTCGCGTTGCCGGCGGCGGTTTTGATGTAGATGGTTTTCGTGCCGTGCTCGTCGGACGGACCCACGAAGACTCCGCGTTCGCGGGCCTTCTCGTCGGCGTCTGCTTGGGCCTGGGCGGGGTCGGCGTGGCGCTGGGCGGCCTTGATGATCTTGTTGAGCCGGTAGGGGGTGATCGAGTCGATCAAGGGCGCGACCCGGCGGTCGACGTACCGAGCGGCTTCTTCGGACAGTCTCACGCAGTCGGTGACGATCAGGCGTGCCTTCCAGGGTGTTGCCTCACCAGCCTGGACACGGGCCCAGATGAACGGGAACCGGTACTGCAGCGCCAAGGCTTGCCCGATAAAGGTGGCCGCGACGCCGGGGGAGATGCCGAGGAGGACGCCGAATTCGGCGATCGCGAACTCGGCGATCTCCGGGCAGCCGTCGCCACCGAGCACGACGGCGCGTTCGCGGCCGTCGCAGGACCTGCGGCCGGGGCGGGTGGGACACGCGGAGGGGTGGTAGCGGGCGGCGTAGATCTGGGCTATCTGGAGGACGCGAGTGTCGGCGCGATTGGCCGCGGCGCGGTGTTCGACGGCCGACTCGAGGAGGTCGGTGGTCGATAGTGACATCAGGTCCGCGTCGAACATGTGTACGAATGTATGCCTTGATCCGTGATTCATCAACTCCGCGAGGGCTCAGAAGCCCTTGTCCACAAGGGGAAAGATCACACTCCAACCGTCCGGGAAACGAGTAAGCAGGTGTCCCGCAAGGCATCACGCTTGGATCGCACCCGCCATCAACCCAACGGATTGCCGAAGGCATCAGCGGTGCGGCTGGTCGGTGGGGAGTCCGGCGCCTAAGGGTCCTGCAAGAGCTCGGCAGTCAGGTGTTCAGGCGGTTCGCGGCGGGCTTCGGCCGCGAGTTGCGCCGCCTCGGGGCCGAGGGCAGCGAAGCTCCGCGTCCAGGC
Organism: Kribbella sp. NPDC055071; assembly: GCF_053608045.1. NCBI lineage: Bacteria > Bacillati > Actinomycetota > Actinomycetes > Propionibacteriales > Kribbellaceae > Kribbella > Kribbella sp. NPDC055071. Next base: position 76,705 of record NZ_JBSGUS010000020.1, on the reverse strand, counting down.
GGCGGCCTGGTCGCGGACCTCGTCGCTCATGTACAGCGGAGCCCCGATCTCCTCACGTTGGTATTCGCAGATCGCAAGCAACCGCACGGCGAGCTCATGGTCACCTTCCGCGCTGGCGATGCACGCGAGCTGGCCGAAGCAGTCCAGGATCCCGGTGGAGTAGCCGATCGTGCGGGCGGTCCGCAACGCGCGCAGTACGCCGGTGCGCGCCTCAGCGAGGTTCCCGGCCTGCAGGTCGAGGATGCTGAGGTTGCCGATGGCCATCACCAACCCCTGTTCGTCGTTGATCCGCTCCCAGACCTCGTACGCCTCCTCGAAGAACCCGCGCGCCTCGGCCGGATACCCCAGCTGCCGCAGTGCCATCCCGAGACAATTCAGGCACGCACCGAGTACGACGCCCATCGACAGCTCACGAGTGAGCACCTCGGCCTCGTGCCCGTACTGCAAGGCGGCGTACTGATCGTCGAGCGCCAGACTGGTCAACGTCAGCCCTTGTGACGCAATCGCCAGCCCACGTTTGTCACCGAGCGACCGGTAGATCTGCGCGCTCTCCACACCGATCTCGTACGCCTCGGCATACTGGCCGGACATGCGCGTCTGGGCCGACAGACCGGCCAGCGCGGCGGCTCGCTCCATGGTGGGTTCGGTGAGCCCGGCCAGCGAGGCCTTCAGCCACACCGCGGCCTGTCCCATCAACCCGCGGAAGCGGAAATGCCACGACAGCGGTGCGACGATCTTGCTGACCTGCGCCGGATCGTTGCCCTCGGCAAGACACCAGTCGATGGCGGCGATCAGGTTCGGTTCCTCCAGCCGCAACCGCTGACCGGTCTCCTGCTGATGCAACGCCAATCGTTGATCCAGGGTGGCCGCATGCTGGCTGTACTTGGCCAGCTCAACACACCAAGCCACATGGCGATTGCGTACGACGGCCTCCTCGCCGGCCGCCTGTAATTGCTCCAGCCCGTACTCGCGAACCGTCTCCAACAGGCTGAACCGCTCATCAGCCGCCATCGTGACCAAACCACGGTCAACCAGCACCGCCAGCAGGTCCGCCACCCCATCGGTCTCGATCTCGTCACCCACCAGCACCTGCTCGGCGGCATCCAGCGTGCACCCACCGGCGAACACGGCCAACCGGCGCAACGCCGTCCGCACCGGCGAATCGAGTAGCTCGTGACTCCAGTCCAGCGCCGCGCGCAGACTCGTGTGCCGGGTCCCGGAATCTCGGAAGCCACGGATCAGCAACCGGAGCCGGTTGTCGATCCGGGCCGCCAACTGCTCGACCGACAACGTACGAGTCAGACCGGCGGCCAACTCGATGCCGAGGGGGAGTCGATCGACCGCCGCGCAGATCTGCTCGACCGCGGGCCCGGGCGAGGCGCCGCTGCGGTCACAGAACAGCTCGACCGCGGCCGCGGCGGGCAGCGATCCGAGCCTGCGAAGCTGCTCGTCGGATAGACCCAGCGGACGTTGAGAAGTGCTGACAATCGACAGGTCGACCGCCTTGAACCGCAGGGCGTCGATCACCGGGACGACCTCGTCGACAAGATGTTCGGCGTTGTCGACGACGAGCAACGCGCCGGTCAGCAGGTCGGCAGAGTGCCCGAGCGAGTCGCCACCGCCGTCGGCCCCGACTGCCGAGGCGAGCGCCGCGACCAGGCTGTCACCTCGACGCAGCGGCGCCAGATCCAGCCACGCCACGAACCGCCCTTGCTCAGCCGCCTGCGCGGCAACCTCGCGGGCAAGCCGGGTCTTACCGACACCAGGCCCGCCGAGCAAGGTGATCAAACTCGGCTGCCCCAGATCACGGAGCAACGCGGTCCGTTCGCGACCACGGCCGACGAAGCTCTTAGGTGCCGTGGGCAACGGAATGCGTGGTGTCGGCGGACGGATCCCGCGCAGGTCGTCCTCGAGCGCAACGGTCTCCGGCGTCGGGTCGATCCCCAATTCGTCCGCGAGCCGGGTCCGCAACGCCCGCAGCCGGTCGAGGGCATCGGCTTGGCGACCCGCACGCGCCAGTGCGGTCGCCGACAATCCGATCAGCCGTTCGTGCAGTGGATGGATGGCAATGAGTCGCTCGAGCTCCGGACCGACCGCGCGACCAAGAGCGAGACCGGCGTCGGCCCACGCCAGCTGGAGTTCGAGCTGCAGGGACTCGAGGCGCCGGCGCTCGGCAGCGACGTACGGAACGGCGGTCAGGTCGCTCAGTGGCTCCCCACGCCAGAGCTCGATCGCTGCACCGGTCGTCGTGAACACCCGCGCGTGGTCGCCAGTACGTCGTACGGCGTCGACCGTGGTCAACGCTCGTTCGGCCGCCATCAGATCCACCGGCTCGGCCCGCAGGCTGAAGCCGGCCGCGGTACGACGCAGCGCCGTCGCGTGCCCGCCGAGGGCCCCGCGCAACCGGGAGGCGAGCACCCGCAACCGGGCCGTCGGACGAGCCGCGTCCTCATCACCCCAGAGATCGCGGATCAAGATGTCATCGGCAACGGCCTCGCCCCGGGCCAGCGCCAGCCGGACCGCCAGGGCACGGGCCAGTGGTTGCCGAATCGTCAGCGTCTCCTGGGCAGCCGACATCACCTCGGACGGTCCGAGGACATGCACCTCCAGGTGCGTCGGCCGGCCACTCAACTGGAGAGGATCTCTGCGGCGAGGGAGTCCGGGGACTGGTGCCGGGCGAGCTCGGCCAGACGGTCGGCGTCCATGCCCAATGCCGCGTGACACCGGTCCCACGCGGTGGCGAGGGCTTCGAGCTCGTCTCTGAGGTAGATCGGGCTACCCATCTCTTCGCGCTGGTGCCGTACGACGGCGATCAGGCGGACCGCGCGTTCGTAGTTGCCCTCGACCGCCTCGACGGTGGAGAGCAGGGAGAACCCGTCCAGCATGCCGATCTGCTCGCCGATAGCGCGCGCCGTCCGCACGCAGAACAGCGCCTGGCGCCGCCCCTCGACAGCGTCGCCGGTCTGGACCGCCACCACGCCCAGGTTGTTGGCCGCGATCACCTGGCCTTCGTCGTCCCGGATCGACCCCCAGATCTCGAACGCCTCCTGGAACATCCGCTTCGCCTGCGCCGGGTATCCGAGCATCCGCAGTGCCAGCCCACCACAGTTCAGGGCGGCGCCGAGGGTGGTGTACCGCTTCAGTCCCCGCGCGAGTGTCTCGGCCTGGTGGGCGTAGTCCAGGGTTGCGTACTCGTCGTCGAGGGACAGGCTCGTCAGTGCAAGGCTCTGGTTCGCACGGGCCAGCCCGGTATCGTTGCCCAGCGATCGGTAGATGTCGCGGCACTCGAGCCCGGCCTGGAGCGCATCGGTGAACCGGCCGCTTTTGCGGCTCTGCGCCTCGAAGGCCCAGAGGGCGATCGCGCGCTGGGGTGATCCGGCCGGCAGGACTGCCAGCGACGCCCGCAGCCATCCGCGGGCCCGCACCATCAGACCGCGGAATCCCCAGTGCCACGACAGCGGAGCGACGATGTCACTGACCCGGCCCGGGTCGTTCGCGCCATGCAGGAGCCAGTCGATCGCGGCCAGCAGGTTGGCTTCCTCCAGGCGGATCCGGCGCGCGACCGCGGGCTCGCCGTCGACGAGGCGCTGGTCGGGTGCTCCGGCCGGTCCCGCGGACGTCGCCAGCTCCACGCACCAGTCCGAGTGCCGCCGTCGTACGACGTCTTCCTCGCCGGCTGCCTGGAGTCGTTCGAGCGCGTACTCGCGAACCGTCTCGAGCAACCCGAAGCGCCCTTCGTCCAGGGTGACCAAGCAACGATCGACGAGTTCGGAGAGGACAGCAGCGACCTCGTCGGCCTCGATGCCGTCACCGGCCAGCACGAAGACGGCCGCGTCGGGAGTGCAGCCGCCGGCGAACACCGAGAGTCGTCGCAGCGCCGTCTGCAGCCGCGGTTCGAGCAGCTCGTGACTCCAGTCCAGCGCGGACCGCAGACTGATATGCCTGGTCCCGGCGTCCCGCAGACCGCGGACCAGCAACCGCAGGCGGTGGTCGATCCGATCAGCGAGCTGATCGACGGACAGCGTCCGGGTAAGACCTGCCGCCAACTCGATGCCGAGTGGAAGCCGGTCGACCGCGGCGCAGATCCGCTCCACGGCCGGACCGGGTTCGGCGCCGCTGCGATCGCAGAAGAGTTGTCCGGCGGCCGCGGCGGTGAGCGGTCCGATCCGCTCGACCCTTTCGTCGGACAGCCGGAGTGCGCGCTGCGAGGTGACCAGGATCGACAAATCGGTCGCCTTGAAACGCAAGGTCTCGACCATCGGCGCGATCTCGTCGACCAGGTGCTCAGCGTTGTCCAGGACCAGTAGCGCACCGGTGAGCAGCTCCGCAGAGTGACCGATCGACCGATCACCGGTGGCGCCTACCACGCCGGCGAGAGCGGTCACCACGTCGTCGCCCGGACGCAGCGGCGCCAGGTCCAGCCAGGCGACCGCCCGTCCGCTGTCGGACGTCCGACCGGCGAGCTCCCGCGCCAGCCGGGTCTTGCCCGCACCCGGTCCGCCCAGCAGCGTGGTCAGACCAGGCTCGCGGATCTCCGCCAGCAGAACTGTCTGCTCCTGTTGACGGCCCACGAACGTTTTCGCTGCCATCGGCAACGGCATCCGGGAGGTCGCCGATCGCCCGCTCCGCAGGTCGTCCTCGAGGGCGACCATCTCCGGTGTCGGGTCGATCCCGAGCTCATCCGCGAGCCTGAGCCGTAGGTCGCGCAGCCGTTCCATCGCCTCGGCGTGCCGGCCGTTCCGGGCCAAAGCCCGCGCGGACAACCCGACCAGGCGTTCGTGCAGCGGATGCATCCGGACCAGTCGCTCCAGCTCCGGTCCGACCGGCTGCCCGAGAGCCAACCCAGACTGTGCCCAGACCAGCTGGAGTTCCAGCCGGAGGGACTCGAGCCGCTGGCGTTCCGCCGCGACGAACGGGACGCCCTCGAGGTCGGCGAGCGGATCGCCGAGCCAGAGCGCGATCGCACCCGTGGCCGTGCTGAACAGCCTGGCCTGATCGCCACTGCGTCGGATCGCCTCGACGGTACTGAGCGCGTGCTCGGCGGCGTCCAGGTCCGCGGGCACTGCCTGCAGGCTGAAACCGGCCGCCGTACGACGCAGCGCCGGGGCATGCTCGCCGAGCGCGCCACGCAGCCGCGACGCGAGAACGCGCAGCCGGCCGCCGGGTCGGGCCGCGTCGTCGTCGCCCCACAGGTCGCGAATCAAGATGTCGTCGGCAACGGCCCGCCCCCGCGCCAGCGCGAGCCGGACCGCCAGCGCCCGGGCGAGCGGCTGGCGCAGTGGAACGGCCGCGCGGGCAGGCGTGAGCAGCTCGGCGGGGCCGAGGACATGGATGGTCAGGAGCGGGTGCTCCGTCGCTCTCACCCCCAGAGGAGAACGCGGGTACGACGAATCCTAGATGGCCTGCCCTTTCGGGAACCCGGGAGGTCCCTCGGTGCGGCGCTGGTGCACCTGCCCGGCGGCGTCCGCCGTACCTAGCCTCGACAGCAAGGTCCGGAAGGAGAGCCGGCCGGTGACAAAGGGATGGTGCGTGCGGTGACGCGTGGGAATCTGGCCAAGGCCTATCTGGAGATCCACGAGGCGATGCCGAACAAGGGGGCCGGCGCCAGCCTCGGGTCGACCAAGGGCACGATCGCGTTCCAGTTCAATCCGAACGAGCTGACCGTCAAGAAGGCCGCCAACTGGAAGAGCGAACCGGCTCGCGGTTCGAAGAAGGCGGCACCGCCGGAGTTCCAGGGCCCGGAGCCCGGCAAGCTCAGCCTGGAGATGTTCTTCGACGCCACCGACAGCATGGACGACTCGGTCGTGAAGGCGGTCAAGTCACTCTTCGAGTGCTGCGTCCCGACCGACAGCAGCGTGGGCAAGAACAAGCCGGTCCCGCCGCTGGTCGTCTTCCACTGGGGTTCGCTCGACTTCTTCCCGAGCTTCATCACCTCCGTCAGCGCGAAGTACACCCTGTTCACCCCGGAAGGTACGCCGGTCCGCGCGACCTGCACCGTGGAGCTGCAGGAGATGCCCTCGCTGACGGCCAAGCAGAACCCGACCTCCGGCAGCCTCACCGCGCGCCGGACCCATGTCCTGCTGGAGGGGGAGACGCTGGCCGCCGTCGCGTACGCCGAGTACGGCGACCCCGCTCTGTGGCGACAGCTTGCCGAGGCCAACGACATCGACGACCCGCAGCGCCTGACGCCGGGCCGCTCGGTCCTGCTGCCGTCCGCCGACGAACTGCTGGTGGGCTGACATGGCCTCCCCGAACATCACCAGCACCCTTGGCATCAGCGTCGACGGCGCCACCCTCCCCGAGGACGTCATGGCGCTCGTCGCCGGAGTCTGGGTCGATGACAACCTGCACCTGCCCGACATGTTCACGCTGCGCTTCCGCGATCCGGACCGGCTGGTGCTGTCGAAGTCGAGGATCACCATCGGCAGCAAGATCAAGCTGGTGGCGCACGCGCAGGAGGAGAGCGCGCCGCTGGACCTGATGACCGGCGAGGTGACAGCTCTCGAGGTCGAGGTCGACGGTGCGGGCACGTTCACGATCGTGCGCGGGTACGACGCCGCCCACCGGTTGCTCCGGGGCACCCGGGCCGAGACCTACCTGCAGGGGACGTACAGCGACATCGTCAAGAAGGTTGCCTCCCGCAATGGTCTGGCGATCGGAACGATCGACGCCACCAACACCGTGTACGACCTGGTCAGCCAACCCAACCAGACCGACTGGGACTTCCTCCGCGGCCTGGCCGACCGGGTCGGCTACCACCTCGGCGTGGAGAACGGAAAGCTGAACTTCACCAAGCCGGTGCAGGCCTCGACCGCGCCGGGCGGAACCGACGGTGCCCAGCCGCAGATCCTCGAGCTCGGCTCGGATCTGCTCCGCCTCAGGTCGACGGTCACCGCGGCCGGACAGGTGCCCAACGTCGAGGTGCACGGCTGGGACGACAGCGCCCAGCGGGCCATCGTGGCCAAGGCGCCGGTCGCGACCAGCAGCGCGCAGATCGGCGTTCAGCCGCTGGACCTCGCGAACAAGTTCGGCGCGGCCGGGTGGATCGTCACCCACGTTCCGCACCGGACGTCGGCGACCGCCGAAGCCGCGGCCAAGGCGTTGGCCGAGCGGGTCGCCGGCACGTTCGCCGAAGTGGAGGGAGTCTGCCGTGGTAACCCGAACCTGCACGCGGGCACAGCCATTGCCCTCAACAACCTTGGGGCGCCGTTCGACGGGAAGTACACGCTGTCCCGGGTGCGGCACGTCTTCGACAACGACAGCGGCTACACCACAGCCATCGCGGTCACCGGACAACAGGACCGTTCGATGCTCGGTGTGTCCGCGGCCGCCGGCACACCGCGGCAGGACATCGCGACCGGAGTGGTGACCGACGTCAGCGACCCGACCGCGCTCGGCCGGGTCAAGGTCAAGCTGCCCTGGATGCGCGACGACTTCGGCACGGCCTGGTCCCGGGTCCTGCAGCCCGGTGCGGGCAAGGACCGTGGCTCGATGGTGCTGCCCGAGGTCGGCGACGAGGTCCTGGTCGCCTTCGAGCACGGCGACATCGACGCGCCGTTCGTCCTCGGTGGTTTGTACAGCACGTCCGTCAAGCCGTACGCCGGCCAGAGCGCCACGGTGAGTGGCAGCGGGCAGGTCGACCGACGGGCGTTGGTCGGCCGGACCGGGCACTCGCTGGAGTTGCTGGAGGGCGCTGCGAAGAACGGGATCTGGCTGCAGACCGGGGACGGCAAGCTCAAGGTCTCGATGGACGGCACCCGCGCGCCGGTGATCACCGTGCACAGCGACGGCCGGGTCGTGGTCGATGCCAAGGACGGCGTCGCCATCGACGCCGGCAGGGGCGGGGTGAAGATCACCGGCGGCCAGAAGATCGAGCTGACCGCCAAGACCGGCATCTCGCTCGACGGCGGTGCGGGCGACATCAAGGTGAAGGGCATGAACGTGGACCTGCAGGGCAGCGGGCAGGCGACGCTGTCGGGTGCCACGGTCGGTGTCAAGGGGCAGGCGGCGACCGAGATCACCGGTGGCGCGATGTGCTCGATCTCGGCCCAACTCGTCAAGATCAACTGAGGGGGAGCCATGCCTGGACCTGCTGCACGGGTGGGTGATCCCACCGGACATGGCGGCGTGCTCGGACCGCCCGGCGTACTGACCGTCCTGATCGGCGGGATGCCGGCCGCAACGGTCGGTACCCCGCACGTCTGTGCGATCCCGTTGCACCCGCCGTCGGCCGTCGTACCACCAGGGTCGATGACCGTGCTGATCGGCGGCCTCCCGGCGGCGCGGATCGGGGACTTGACGGCCTGTGGTGCGCCGATCGTGATGGGCGCGATGACTGTGATGATCGGAGGATGAGGTGAGCTCGGACTTTGTCGGAGCCGGGTGGGCGTTTCCGCTGCGTACGGACGCAACCGGCCGGATCGCCCTGGTCCGGACGGACCGGGAGATCGAGGAGAGCATCCGGCTGATCCTGGGCACGTCGCCGGGGGAGCGGCCGATGCGGCCGGAGTTCGGCTGCGGGATCCAGGACCACATCTTCGCGCCCGCGAACGCGACCACGGCCGGGAAGATCGTCGCCGACGTCCGGATCGCGCTGGACCGGTGGGAGCCGCGGATCGACCTGCTCGACGTCCAGGTCCACTTCGACCAGGTCGACGAGGGCGCGCTCTACATCGACCTCCACTACACGATCCGTGGCAGCAACAGCCCCCGCAACCTCGTGTTCCCGTTCTATCTGATCCCCGACGAAGGTGTCGCATGACCCTGACCGCGCCGAATCTGGACGACCGGCGGTTCCAGCAGTTGGTGGACGACGCCAAGCGGATGATCCAGCAGCGCTGCCCCGAGTGGACCGACCACAACGTCTCCGACCCCGGCGTCACGCTGGTCGAGGCGTTCGCGACGATGGTCGATCAACTGATGTACCGGCTCAATCGCGTGCCGGAGCGGAACTACCTGCGCTTCCTCGACCTGATCGGGATCCAGTTGTTCGCCCCGGCGGCGGCGCGGACCGACGTGACGTTCTGGCTCTCCACGGCACAGCCCGAGACGATCACCGTCCGATCCGGGACCGAGGTCGCGACGTTGCGGACCGAGCACGACGAGGCGATCGGCTTCAGCGTCGTCGACGACCTGGCCATCGTCGCCTGCTCCCTCCAGAACGTTGCCACCGGCAACATCACCGGCAGTGCCGTGGATCGCACCGTCGAATTGCAGGACGGTGTCGGCTTCGACTGCTTCGCCGAGCCACCGACGCCCGGTGGTGCCCTCTATGTCGGTCTCACCGAGGCAGTCCCGTCCTGCGCCGTTCTGCTCCGGATCGACTGCGAGGTCGAGGGTATCGGCGTCGACCCGCTCGATCCGCCGCTGCGCTGGGAGGCCTGGAACGGCGAGGAATGGCTTGCCTGCGAGGTCGACCGCGACGGCACCGGCGGTCTGAACCGGCCGGGCGACATCGTGCTGCACGTCCCGCGCGGCCATGTTCCCTCGGTGCTCGCGCAACAGCGCGCCGGCTGGATCCGGTGCGTACTGGTGGAGCCGGACGCCGACCAGCCCTTCTACAGCGAGTCGCCGAAGCTGCGTTCCGTCGAGGCCTCGACGATCGGTGGTACGACGGTCGCCGAGCACGCCGAGGCTGTCCAGCTGGAAGAGCTCGGCCGCAGCGACGGCAGCGCGGGTCAACGTTTCGCCCTGCAGCGCAGCCCGATCGCGCTCTCCGTGGATCCCGAGGTCCTGCGGGTCGGTACGGACGAGGGCTGGCAGACCTGGACGCTGGTCGACAGCTTCGCCGCGTCGACGGCCGACGATCGGCACTTCGCGCTGGATCGGCAGAACGGCCAGCTCCTGCTGGGGCCGGCGGTTCGGCAGCCCGACGGCACCATGACGTCGTACGGCGTGGTGCCGCCGAAGGGCGCCGTACTCCGCATCGATCGCTACCGCATCGGGGGAGGAGTGGCCGGGAACGTTGCCGCGCACTCGCTCCGGGTCTTGAAGACCTCTCTGCCGTTTGTTGGTGAGGTCGATAATCGCAAGCCTGCGATCGGCGGGGTCGACGGTGAGCACGTGGCGGATGCGATGCAACGTGGACCGCTGTCGTTGCGGACGTCGTCCCGGGCCGTGACGGCCGAGGATTACGAGTTGCTCGCTCGCGAGGCGGCCCCGGAGCTGGGTCGCGTGCACTGTGTGCCCGGAGATGAGACCGAGCCGAACGTCGTCCGACTGCTCGTCGTACCGCGGTTGTCCGGCAATCCGGAGGCGCAGACCGATTTCGGTGCGCTACGGCCGTCGGACGAGGTGTTGCAGCGGTTGGCCGAGCATCTCGAGCCACGCCGGATGCTGGGTGCGCGGTTGCTGATCGAGCCGCCGTTCTACCGTGCGGTGACCGTGGTTGCGCGCCTGAAGGCTGCTGCCGACGCGTCGTCGGAGCGGGTCCGGCCGGCCGCGCTGTCGGCGGTGTATCGGTTGCTGCACCCGCAGTTCGGTGGACCGCGGGAAGAAGGCTGGCCGCTGGGTCGCGCCGTACAGACGGGTGACATTCACGCTGCTCTGCAACGGGTTCGCGGGGTTGAACAGGTCGAGGACGTGCGGTTGTTCCTGGCCGACCCGGTGCTCGGGACGCGGAGCGAGGCGCCGGTCGAGCGGATCGACCTGGCCCGGACGGAGCTGGTGTTCTCGTACGAGCACCAGATCATGGTGCGGAGGTAGCGATGCGCGGCTTGGTCGACGGTCTGCACAATCCCCATCCCTTGATGGAGATCCTGCCCGGTCTGTATGCCGAGGACGACCTCGCGGTCCGGCTCACCGGGGTGTTCGACGAGGCGTTGGCGCCGGTGGTGGCCGCGCTCGACAACTTCCCGGCGTACCTGGACCCTGCGCTCGCGCCGCTCGACTTCGTCGAGGTGCTCGGGTCCTGGGTCGCGGCCTTCACGGATCCGCGGATCCCGGCGGACCGGCAACGGTTGCTGGTCGCGGCCGCGGTCGAGCTGCATCAGACCCGTGGTGCCGCATCCGCCTTGCGCGAGACGCTCCGGCTGGCGTGCGGCGTCGACGCCGAGGTGACCGAATCCGGCGGTACGGCGTGGTCCGCGCGAGCCCAGGCGACACCGCCGGGTGACGACGTACCCCGGCTCGTCATCCGCGTGCCGGGCAACGCCGACGAGGCGGTCGTACACCGCATCGTCGAAGCACTACGGCCGGCCAACCTGCCGGCCCGGGTCGAAGTCGTGGAGGTCTCCGATGATCCTGTGCAATGACTGCGGCGAACAAAACGAGGACAACACCGTCTTCTGCACCCGCTGCGGCGTCTTCCTCGAATGGGAAGGCGAAAAGGTCACCCCCGCGGGCGCGGCCGTCCCAGCCACGGCGGAATCCACACCCACCCAAGCAGGTGTGAGCACTCCGGTCGCACCCGTCTCGGCGCCGGTTCGTGCTGAGGTCCTTGGATCTACCACCGCTCCGGCCGCTCCGGCCACCCCGGAACCGGCGGAGGCACCGCAACAGCCGGTTGGGCGACGGACGCCATTGCCAGCTCCGGAGGCACGGCAGCCTGAGGCTCATCAGGGGGCTCGGCAGCCGCAGACGGTCAAGCGGAAGATGCCGCGGCGGTCGAAGTCGCCGGTGATCGTACCGACCGGGTCGCGGATCTGCGGCAGTTGCGGGATGCCGAACGAAGGCACCCGGCGGTTCTGCGCCAAGTGCGGATTCAGCCTGGTCGACGCGAAGGTGATCCGGAAGACAGCCTGGTGGCGCCGATTCCTCGGCAGGGAACGGATCTACGCCGCCGGCACCCGGATCCGCCCCGGCAACGCCCGCCGCAAGTTCCGCGGTGCGACGCGGGTTGGCGTCGTACTCGCGCTCCTCGCGGGAGGCGGCATCCTGGCCTTCCCGCAGCGCCCGCTGGTGATGCGCGGGGTACACGCCGTGCAGAACGCGATCGCACCACCGCAGCAGGTGCACCTGATCAACACCAAGGCGACTGGCGTAGCCGGCAAGCAGGTAGCCGCGCTCGCCTTCGACGGCGCGAACAACACCTACTGGGGCGCACCCCGCGTCGGCCACGGCGCAAAGCCGGTCCCATACCTCACCGGCCAGTTCGAACGCCCGGTGAAGCTCGTCGAGGTCGGCATCTGGCCCGGTGTCTCCAACCAAACACCGAAGTTCGTCGCCAACCCCCGCCCCGCCGAGATCGAGATCACCGTCACCACAGGCTCAACCCCGGTAGTCAAGCGCTTCCCGGTAGAAGACACCGCCACCTTCCAAAAATTCAAGCTCCCGGTAAACGACGCCCGCTCCATCCAAATAGCAATCATCCGCACCACCAAACCCACCCGCAGCACCCTAACCGCCATAGCCGAACTAGAATTCTTCGCCCACCGCTGAACCCGCAACACCCCAAAACAAGAGCCACAAAAAGAAGAATAAGAGCAAGAACGCTCAAAAGCAGGAAAGAGAAATAGAGAGGGTGCTGGGTGCCTGGCTGGGCTGGGCGGGCCGGTGGTGGTCGGCGGATCAGAGTATGTGCAGGCATCGAGTCGTGGATCGCGGTCGTCCAGACACGCCCCACCGCGCCATAATCCACGACTCGAACCACTCAGCGGGCACGCGAGGCATCCGCACCCGGGGCTGCAGGACCGCTCACTCAGCGACTGGTCCTCGACAGCCGCGATCCCTCACGCACCGCGGTCGTCGCATTCCTGACGCGCCAACCACAGGCTGCACGCACCTAGCCCGCCACGCGCCCAGCAACTCTACCTTTTTCCCTGTCCTTCCTTTCTCTTGCTTTCTTCTGTGAGGGTTCTGAATAACCCTCACAGGGTGCCTGCTGGGGTCGGTGTCATGGTGGCGGCCAGTGGTGGTTGAACCGACGGTGGTGCCGAGGTCGCGCACCGGACTGTGTTCAGTTGGCTGATTGACGCCCTTGGTTCGTCCGGCGAGCACCAAAGCAGCTGCACCCCGACCTCCAGGCCATCACAATCGTCGTCCAGCAGGCGACTCACGCCTGATCTCCAGCGGAACCGCGGATTGTGATGGCCTGCAGAACGCTCACTCAGTGACTGGTCCTCGGTAGCCACTATCTTTCTGTTCCTGTTCTTTTCTGTTTTGAAGGCTCTGATCTCCTGCGTTTTTGGGTTTGGCAGGGACGAGAAACCCCCCGACCGCAACGCCGGTCGGGGGGTTCTCCCCTGGAGGGGAATTTGGGGGGATCAGTTGGTGGTGGGTTTGGCTGGTTTTACCGGGACGGGGGCCGGGACCAGGTTGCCGCCTACGAAGATGGCGTTTTCGCAGGTGGTTGCGCCGGGTGCCGGGGCCTGGCAGGTGAGGTTGACCACGACCTTCTGGCCGCCGGTCAGTTCGGCGAGCGGGGAGATGTAGCGGTAGTCCTGGATGTTGCGGAAGTACTGCGGCGCCACACCACCGAGCGAGGTCTTGTCCTGGCGCAGGTCCAGGTAGCCGGTGCTGCCCTGGGACTCGAAGTTCACGTCGGTGATCCGCAGGATCTGGCCCTGCGGCACGGTGAACGATGCCTGGTCTGATCCGCCGGGCTTGGCGCTCAGCGGCCAGCGCCGGGAGAACGGCGTACCGACTGCTGCCGCGGCTTGCGCCTGCAGTTGTTTCTCGCGTTCGGTCTGCGCCTGCTGCTGGTTGTTCTGCGCCTTGCCGGTGTTGTTCGCCTGGGTCTGCGCAGTGGTCGCCTGCTGCTGCGCGTCGCCGGCCGTCTTCTTCGCTTCGTCGGCCTTCTGCGCAACGGCCGCCAGCGGCTTCTCGACCGCCTGCTGGGCGGCCGACCGGACTTCGTGCTTCAGCACTCCGAACCACAACCCGGTCAGCACGGCCGCAGCCGCGAGTACGCCGAGAATCGCTTTGCCGGTCCACGACGGCAGGATCGGGTCCTGCACCATCATCCCGTCGACAGTGGTGATCGTGGCGCCCTTCTGGCCGCCGTGCGCCACCTGCGTGACGATGATCGAGAACTGGCGGGTCTTCGGCGTACCGCGCCAGATCCGGTCCAGCGGACGGGTCTTCACCTTGGCGAACGACGCCGCGCCCGGTGCGACCTCGACAGTGCTGGGGGAGAAGCGGAACTCGACAACGGCGTCCGGGTCCTTGCCCACCAGCTCGACAGTCACCGGCTGGTTGCCGCGGTTGTCGATGGCCAGCGTGTGCCGCCCGACCCGGCTGCCGTGCGACGTCCGCGGCGTGAGCTCCGCGGTGAGGTCGCTGAACGGCTGCACGTGGACAAGCGCTTCAGGTACGGCGGTGTCGGCCGGGTGCTCCTTCGGCTCGACCAGGACCCCGAACGGCACGTCCCCGGCCTGTACGACGGCCTCTTGGGGCAGATTGATCGTGACAGTGGCGGTGCCCTCGGCATCCGGGTACAGCGACAGCGTGGCCGGCTCGATCACCGCATACGCGGCCAGGTCCCCCACTGGGCTCAGGGAGTAGGCCTCCACCACTGAGCCGCGGTTCGCCACCGTGACCTGACACTGGGCCGGGGTACCGGGCACCACGACGAGTTCCGCAACATCCAACCGCGCTGAAGTAGACACGGTTCAAGGATCGAGGGCGCCGCACCCGAGCGCACCGAGCCGCAGTACAGCCGTTAGGGCAACCCACTTGCCCTAGTAGGCGACCGTAAACCGCTGTTTCCCGTGTTGTGCCCGCTCAGCCTCGTCCACCGAGGCGATGGCAACAACTCAGCGCCAAGATACTTCGCGCGCGGAGGCCGGGCACTAGGCTGGGCGGATGGGCCGCCTGAATCAGCTGATCGACGCCGTGCTGCCGACGCATGTCGACACCGGGAACGAGCTGCTCGGGGGCTTGTCGTCGGCCGAGCGCGGTCAGCTGGCAGGTCTGCTGCGGACGTTGCTCGAATCACTGGGTGACAAGCAGGTGTGACACCTCATGGCTGCCCTCGGCATTGACTCGATGCAGGCAAAGTTGTTGCGTGCGACCCTCACGCGGCGCTTGATTGCCGAAGGCACCATTCACGATCAGCAGGTGGCGGCTGCCTTCCGGACCGTGCCACGCCATCTGTTCACCCCACGCGTGCCACTGCGGATCGCGTACGCCGATGACGTCGTACTGATGAAGCGCAACGATGCCGGGGTGGCGATCAGCTCGGTGTCGCAGCCGAGCATCGTCGCGCTGATGCTCGAACAGGCCGCGATCCGGCCCGGCGACCGGGTGCTCGAGATCGGATCCGGCGGCTACAACGCGGCCTTGCTGCGGGAGCTGACCGGGCCGGACGGATCCGTGACCACGATCGACATCGACGCCGAGGTCACCGATCGCGCGCGGACGCTGCTCGACCAGGCCGGGTACGGCGATGTCCGCGTCATTCAGGTGGACGGCGAGTACGGCGTACCCGAGCAGGCGCCGTACGACCGGATCCTGGTGACCGTGACCGCGTGGGACATCGCGCCGGCCTGGGTGGACCAGCTTCGGGCCGGCGGGCGGATCGTCGTACCGCTGCGGACGCGTGGGCAGACCCGGTCGATCGCGTTCGACCGGGTGGACGGTCGGCTGGAGAGCCGATCGATGACGCTCTGCGGATTCGTCTCGATGCAGGGCGCCGGCGCGTACTACGAACGGTTCGTCCCGCTCGGGGATGACATCAGCCTCAGCTTCGACGAGGACCAGGAGGCCGACGCGCACCCGGTCGAGGGCGTGCTGGATCAGCCGCGCGAGCAGCTCTGGTCAGGCGTCGTGGTGTCGTCCGAGGAGCCGCTCCTCGATCTGAATCTCTGGCTCGCGACCACTCTTCCCGGCTACTGCGTCGTGGCCGGCGAACGAGCTGGCGTCCGGCCGTCGCCGTCCATGGGCGCAGCCGCGACGGCGACGCGCGACAGCCTGGCCTACCTGACCTCTCGTCCGGTACGGCGTAGTCCGCCGTCGTTTCGCGAGTTGGGTTTGAGCGGTCATGGTCCGGACGCAGGAGACCTGATGGCTCGGATGGTCGACCAGGTGCGGATCTGGGACGCGCAGTACCGACGCGGTCCCGGGCCGGCATTCCAGGCGCACGCGATCGGCACCGAGCTGCCGCCCGGCTTCTGGATTGCCCGGCGGCACAGCTACATCGGTGTCAGTTGGCCGGTGTGACTCCGGGCCGGGGTGGGTTCTGGACCGTCTGCCAGAGCTCGTCGATGTCGGAGCGGTCCTCGGGCTCCGGGGTGTCGACCCAACCACTGGCCCAGACGTCATCGTCTCGATCCAGGTCGAAGGTCGACGTGGCGAACGCGGCGGAACCGACGTACCGGCTCTCTCCGGCGCCGTCATAGTCATCGGCGTCGGCTCCGGAGCCGACCTTAGCCTTGGGAGGGGCGACCAGGCTGCGGGCGTACTTCTGTGACTCGATGATGCCGAGGTCGCGCTCGTCGCAGAGCAGGCGGATCGCGGCCACCTCGTTGCCGGTACGCATCAGCTCGCGGACGCGGGCGTCGAGATCCGCGTTCGACGCGGGCAGGCTGTTCTGTGGCGGGCGGTGCGCGGGCGGTTGATTCGACGGCATCCACGTCGCCGGCGGCTGGTACTGCGGTTGGTATTGGGGTTGATATTGCGGCTGGTGCTGGGGCTGGGACTGATACGGCACCGGCGCCGACTGCTGGTGCTGTGACGGCTGACGGCCCGCTTGCAACAGAGCGTTGAGCGACGCAGCGACTTGCTGGCTGGTCGGCGGATTGCCCGGCTGGCTGGCCTGCACAGGGCCGGTGTAACCGGCAGATTGCACCGAATTCTGTGCGTACTTGGCGTATTTGGGCCCGAGGTCGAGCGGGGGCCCACCGTTCTGCTGGGCTTGGGCCTGGATCCGGTTGATCATCGCTTGGACGCGCGGATTCGGCTTGCCACTCGACCGGGCCGTCTGACGCGCCTTGCTGATCAGGCCGAGCACGATGAACACGATGATGAAGATCACGAACCCGGTCATCGGGTGCCTCCGTCGTCCCTGGGACCACCAGCGTAGTCGGCCCGAGGTCCCCTGTGACAACGCCGTGGCCACGCCGTGACAACGCCGAGCACGACATCGGATCACCGAATCGAGGGAAACCGCTGCTGACCGCTACAATCTGCTGTTACCGCTGATCGATTTCGAAGGGCTTACCCACGTGGCAACGACGAACGACCTCAAGAACGGCATGGTGCTCGACCTGGACGGGCAGCTGTGGTCCGTCGTGTGGTTCCAGCACCACAAGCCGGGCAAGGGCGGCGCCGTCGTCCGGACGAAGCTCAAGAACGTGCTGTCGGGCAAGGTCGTCGACAAGACCTTCAACGCCGACGTCAAGGTCGAGATCGCCACGGTCGACAAGCGCGACATGACGTACCTGTACAACGACGGCTCGGCGTACGTGTTCATGGACAAGTCGACGTACGAGCAGCTGATGATCCAGCCCGAGGTGGTCGGCGAGGCATCCCACTTCCTGCTGGAGAACCAGGACGCCATCGTCGCGGTGCACGACGACCTCCCGCTGTACGTCGAGCTCCCGGCCTCGGTCGAGCTCCTGGTCGACTACACCGAGCCGGGCCTGCAGGGCGACCGGTCCACCGGTGGCACGAAGCCGGCCAAGCTCGAGACCGGCTACACGATCCAGGTTCCGCTGTTCCTGACCACTGGTGAGAAGGTCAAGGTGGACACCCGGACCGGCGACTACCTCGGCCGCGTCACCTCCTGACCTGTAGAGAGTCGACAACAGAACATGTCTGCCCGTAGCAAGGCCCGCAAGCGCGCACTGGACGTGCTGTTCGAGTCGGAGGTCAGGGGACTGCCGGTCGGCGCCACCCTGGCCGACCGGGTGGCCGACAACGACCCGCCGGTGAACGAGTTCACCGTGGCGCTGGTCGAGGGAGTCGCGAAGCACATCGACGTGATCGACGAGCTGCTGGAGACGCACTCGGTGGGCTGGTCGCTGGACCGGATGCCCGCGGTCGACCGGAACGTGCTGCGGATCGGGACCTACGAGCTGCTGTTCGACGACCAGGTGCCGGACGTGGTCGCGGTGAGCGAAGCGGTCGCGATGGCGCGAGAGCTGTCGACCGACGAATCGCCGGCGTTCGTCAACGGACTGTTGGCCAGACTGCTGCAGTTGAAGCCGACGCTGGGCGTCTGAGCTTCTCAGGAGAGCGAGGGGGGCGAGCCCTCTCGGGTGCGTAGCTGCCCCGTTGTAGATCTACCCGTGGTGTAGCTGTTCGGTTGTGTGTCTGGCCCGGTGACCGTCTCGGTACGGTCCCGGGCCGGCTTTTCAGTTGTGGCTGTTCGGCCAGGTAGAAGGCGGGCGGCCGTGGGCAAGCTGCTACGAGCCCCGACCGTCTCTGCTGCCTCCAGTGACGGCGTCAGGCGCCGGCAGCCTCGGACTCCTCGACGTCACCCTTCGCCTCGGGGTTCAGGACTCCCCAGGAGATGAAGCGCTCGGTCAGAGTCGTCGGCGACTCGTCGTAGATCACCGCGAGCGTGCGCATGTCGTCCTGACGGATCGACAGCACCTTGCCGTTGTAGTCCCCGCGCTGAGCCTGGATCGTGGCCGCGTACCGCGTCAGCGGACCGGCCTCGCTCGCGTCGAGGTGTTGCAGGGCCTCCAGGTCGAGGATCAACCTGGGTGGTGCGGCTGCCGCAGCGGCCGCGCTGGCCGATCCTGGCAGCAGCTCACGGATGGGCACGCCGTAGAAATCGGCGAGCTCCGCGAGCTTCTGGACCGTGACGGCCCGATCGCCGCGCTCGTACGAGCCGACGACGACCGCCTTCCAGCGACCCTTTGACTTCTCTTCCACGCCATGCAGCGACAACCCTTGCTGCTGGCGGATGGCACGTAGCTTGCCACCCAGTGTCTTCGCGTATTCGCTCGGCACGCTGGTTCTTCCCTCCGACTAGTTTCGATCAAGTCCGGGCCGCCGGAACGGCTCGGTTGGTGAAACCCCCCTCGATTACACAGAGTAACAATATTCCGGGTCAGAGGCCAGCGTCAAGACGGCGTGTCACTTCCGATACCATGTCAAGCGGTCCGAACGTCCTTTAAAGACCCGTCCCGAGAGGCGGGAAAGGAGGAACGGTAGCGATGAGCCCTGCCCAGAGTGCAGCGCAAACTCCAGACGTGCCTGCCGCGCAACGCGGTAGCCGCACGGTCCTGGACGCTTCCGACATTTCCCGGGCATTGACCCGGATCGCGCACGAGATCCTCGAGCGCAACCGCGGTGCCGACCCGGTCGTCCTGCTCGGCATCCCCACCCGCGGAGTCCCACTGGCCCAGCGTGTCTCGACCCGGATTCAGGCGGTCGAGGGGCAGAGCGTACCGACCGGGTCACTCGACGTGACCATGTATCGCGACGACATCGGCCTCAAGCCACCGCGTGGTCTGGAGCACACCGACATTCCACCAGGCGGTATCGACGGCAAGGTCGTGGTCCTGGTCGACGACGTCCTGTTCTCCGGCCGCACCATCCGCGCGGCCCTCGACGCGCTCGGCGACATCGGCCGCCCGCGCGCCGTCCAGCTCGCGGTCCTCGTCGACCGCGGTCACCGCGAACTGCCCATTCGGGCGGACTATGTGGGCAAGAACCTCCCGACCTCCCTGGTCGAGCGCGTCACTGTCCACCTGACCGAGTACGACGGCACCGACGCGGTCCTGATCGCGGACACTGCGGAACGGGGGGCGAAGTGATGCGACACCTGCTGAGCGCGGGCGATCTGTCCAGGGACGAGGCCCACCTGATCCTCGACACCGCCGAGGAGATGCGCGCGTTGGCCGACCGGCCGATCAAGAAGCTGCCGGCGCTACGCGGCCGGACCGTGGTGAACCTCTTCTTCGAGGATTCCACCCGGACGCGGATCTCGTTCGAGGCGGCGGCGAAGCGGCTGTCCGCCGACGTCATCAACTTCTCGGCCAAGGGGTCGAGCGTGAGCAAGGGCGAGAGCCTGAAGGACACCGCGCTGACCCTGCAGGCGATGGGCGCGGACGGCGTGGTCTGCCGGCACGGGTCCTCCGGGGCGCCGCATCTGCTCGCGACGTCGGGCTGGATGACGGGCTCGGTGGTGAATGCCGGCGACGGTACACACGAGCACCCGACCCAAGCGTTACTCGACGCGTTCACGATGCGGCGGCACCTCGGCTCGCTGGAGGGCCGCCGGATCACGATCGTCGGCGACGTACTGCACTCCCGGGTCGCCCGGTCGAACGTGCTGCTGCTCTCGACCCTCGGTGCCGACGTGACCGTGGTCGCGCCGCCGACGCTGCTCCCGGTCGACATGACGAGCTGGCCGTGTGCCACGTCGTACGACCTCGACTCGGCGTTGCCGAAGAGCGACGCGGTGATGATGTTGCGGGTACAGCGGGAGCGGATGAACGAGGCGTTCTTCCCGAGTGCCCGGGAGTACACGCGTCGGTACGGCCTCGACGTTCACCGGATGGTGCAATTGCCGGAAGAGGCGATCGTGCTGCACCCCGGCCCGATGAACCGCGGCATGGAGATCAGCGCCGACGTCGCCGACTCCACCCGCTCGGTCATCGTCGAACAGGTCACCAACGGCGTGGCGATCCGCATGGCCGTCCTTTATCTGCTGCTGTCTGGTACCAACGAAACGACTGAGGAGCCCAGCGCATGACCGCGTACCTGATCACCGGGGCCAAGATTCTTGGCGGTGAGGCGGCGGATCTGCTCATCGACAACGGCGAGATCGTGGCCGTCGGCAACACCATCGACCAGCCCGAGGGCGTCGAGACCGTCGACGCCAAGGGCCTGATCGCGCTGCCCGGGCTGGTCGATCTGCACACGCACCTGCGCGAGCCGGGTCGTGAGGATGCGGAGACGGTCCTGACCGGCACCCGGGCCGCGGCGATCGGCGGGTTCACCGCCGTGTTCGCGATGGCCAACACCGACCCGGTCGCCGATACGGCCGGGGTCGTCGAGCAGGTCTGGCGCCTCGGACGCGAGAGCGGGTACGCCGACGTCCACCCGATCGGCGCGGTCACGGTCGGACGGCAGGGCACGCAGCTCGCCGAGCTGGGAGCCATGGCCGATTCGGCCGCTCGGGTGCGGGTGTTCTCCGACGACGGCGACTGCGTCTGGGACGCGGCTCTGATGCGCCGCGCCCTGGAGTACGTGAAGGCGTTCGGCGGTGTGATCGCCCAGCACGCGCAGGAGCCACGGCTGACCCAGGGCGCGCAGATGAACGAAGGCGCGCTCTCCGGCGTGCTCGGCCTGACCGGCTGGCCGAGTGTCGCGGAGGAGGCGATCATCGCCCGCGACATCCTGCTGAACGCGCACGTCGGTTCGAAGCTGCACATCTGCCACCTGTCCACCAAGGGCTCGGTCGAGATCGTCCGCGAGGCGAAGAAGCGCGGCCTCGAGGTGACGGCGGAGGTCACGCCGCATCACCTGTTGCTAACCGAGGACCTGGCCGCCTCCTACAACCCGGTCTACAAGGTGAACCCGCCGCTGCGGACGAGGGCGGACGTCGAGGCGGTTCGTGAAGGTCTGGCCGACGGCACGATCGACATCGTCGCCACGGACCACGCGCCGCATCCGGTCGAGGACAAGGACTGCGAGTGGAGCGCCGCCGCGTTCGGGATGACCGGTCTCGAGACCGCGCTCAGCGTGGTCCAGCACGCGATGGTCGACACCAAGCTGCTGACCTGGGCCGACCTCGCCGACCGGATGAGCTACCGGCCGGCCGCGATCGGCCAGATCACGGACCACGGCCGCCCGTTGGAGGCCGGTGCGCCGGCGAACGTCGTACTGGTCGATCCGACGGTCGAGCGGACCGTCGTGCCGAGTGAAACGGCGTCGCTGTCGCGGAACACGCCGTTCGCCGGGATGACGCTGCCGGGCAAGGTGGTCGCGACGTTCCTCCGCGGTACGCCGACCGTCCTCGACGGAAAGCTCTTCCGGTGAAGGGTTTCCTCGGCGTGGTCGGCACGCTGGTGATCCTGGCGCTCGCCTACCTCGGCATGTGGCGGGGCTGGCGGAACCGCAAGTCCCGGCAGGCCGATCTGGCGCCGCTGCCGGCGGTGCCCGAGGACAAGACGCGCGGCGTGGAAGGCGTGTACGTCGCCACCACGTCGGCCGGCGACTGGATGGACCGGATCGCCGTGCACGAACTGGGAGTCCGCAGTACCGCGGACCTGGCCGTCAGTGAGGCCGGCCTGATCTTCCATCGGCAGGGAGCGGCGGATGTGTTCATCCCGGCGGGCCATCTGACCGGCGTCCGGACCGACCGCGGGATCGCCGGCAAGGTGACCGCGGAGAAGTCCGGCCTGGTCGTGGTCACCTGGAACCACGACGGCCGCGAGCTGGACACGGGCTTCCGCCCGCGCCGCAAGGCCGACACCGCCCCCCTGACCGAATCCATCGCGACTCTGATCGGAGCCGAGCAAAGATGAGTCACCCAGCCCTGCTGGTCCTCGAAGACGGCCGGTCGTTCGCCGGCACGTCGTACGGGGCCACCGGAGAAACATTCGGCGAGGCGGTGTTCACCACCGGGATGACCGGATACCAGGAGACGCTGACCGACCCGTCCTACCACCGCCAGATCGTCACCCAGACCGCGCCGCACATCGGCAACACCGGGGTGAACGACGAGGACGACGAATCGACCAGGATCTGGGTCGCGGGGTACGTCGTCCGCGACCCTGCCCGCGTCCCGTCGAACTGGCGGTCCCGCCGCAGCCTCGACGACCAGCTCAAGGGCCAGGGGATCGTCGGGATCTCGGGGATCGACACCCGCGCGCTGACCCGGCACCTGCGCGAGCGCGGCGCCATGCGGGCCGGGATCTCCACCGAGGTCCTCGATCCGGCGGCCCTGCTCGAGAAGGTGTTGCAGCAGCCGCCGATGACCGGCGCCGACCTCGCGGACGAGGTCACGACGGCCTCGACGTACGTCGTTCCGGCCGAAGGGGAGAAGCGGTTCACCGTCGTCGCGCTCGATCTCGGGATCAAGTCGATGACACCGAAGCGGATGGCCGAGCGGGGCATCGAGGTGCACGTGATGCCGGCGACGGCCTCGCTCGACGAGGTGCTCGCGGTCGATCCGGACGGCATCTTCATGAGCAACGGGCCGGGCGACCCGGAGACCACCGAGCACCCGACCGAGCTGCTGAAGGCGCTGCTGGAGCGCGAGACGCCGTACTTCGGGATCTGCTTCGGCAACCAGGTGTTCGGGCGCGCGCTCGGGCTGGGGACGTTCAAGCTGAAGTACGGGCACCGCGGGATCAACCAGCCGGTGCTCGACCGGGCCACCGGCAAGGTCGAGATCACCGCGCAGAACCACGGGTTCGCCGTGGATGCACCACTTGAGGGGACGGTCGAGACGCCGTACGGGACGGCCGAGGTGTCGCACGTCTCGCTGAACGACAACGTGGTCGAAGGGCTCCGGCTCACCAAGGACGGCAGGGTGCTCGCCTTCTCGGTGCAGTACCACCCGGAGGCAGCCGCCGGGCCGCATGACTCGGCGTACCTGTTCGACCGATTCGTCGAACTGATGGAGGGGAGGGTCTGATGCCACGCCGTACAGATATCGAGTCGGTCCTGGTGATCGGCTCCGGGCCGATCGTCATCGGCCAGGCCTGCGAGTTCGACTACTCCGGCACCCAGGCCTGCCGGGTGCTGCGCGAGGAGGGGTTCCGGGTCGTCCTGGTCAACTCCAACCCGGCCACGATCATGACGGACCCGGAGTTCGCCGACGCGACGTACGTCGAGCCGATCACGCCGGAGTACGTCGAGAAGGTGATCGAGAAGGAGCGCCCGAACGCGCTGCTCGCGACGCTCGGCGGCCAGACCGCGCTGAACGCGGCGATCGCCCTGCACGACAACGGCGTCCTGGAGAAGTACGGCGTCGAGCTGATCGGCGCGTCCGTCGACGCGATCCAGCGCGGCGAGAACCGGGAGTCCTTCAAGCACATCGTCGAGAAGCTCGGCGCGGAGGTCGCGACCTCGCGGATCTGCCACACGATCGACGACGTTCTCGGTGCGGCCGGCGAGCTGGGGTATCCGCTGGTGGTCCGGCCGTCGTTCACGATGGGCGGCGTCGGCTCCGGGATGGCGTACGACGAAGCCGAGCTGCGCCGGATCGCCGGCGCCGGACTGCATGCCAGCCCGACCACCGAGGTACTGATCGAGGAGTCGATCCTCGGGTGGAAGGAGTACGAGCTGGAGGTGATGCGCGACAAGGCCGACAACGTCGTGATCGTCTGCTCGATCGAGAACGTCGACCCGATGGGCGTGCACACCGGCGACTCGGTCACGGTCGCGCCGGCGATGACGCTGACCGACCGCGAGTACCAGGTCATGCGCGACCTTGCCATCGGCATCATTCGCGAGGTCGGCGTCGACACCGGCGGCTGCAACATCCAGTTCGCGGTGAACCCCGAGGACGGCCGGCTGATCGTGATCGAGATGAACCCGCGGGTCTCCCGGTCGTCCGCGCTGGCGTCGAAGGCGACCGGCTTCCCGATCGCGAAGATCGCGGCGAAGGTTGCCATCGGCTACACCCTCGACGAGATCCCGAACGACATCACCAAGCAGACCCCGGCCAGCTTCGAGCCGACGCTGGACTACGTGGTGGTGAAGGTGCCGCGGTTCGCGTTCGAGAAGTTCCCGGCCGCGGACGCCACCCTCACCACGCACATGAAGAGCGTCGGCGAGGCGATGGCGATCGGGCGCAACTACACCGAGGCGCTGCAGAAGGCGCTGCGCTCGCTGGAGAAGCCCGAGGCCCGGTTCTCCTGGGCCGGCGATCCGTCGACCGACCTGGAGTCGTTGCTGGAGGCAATCAAGACGCCGCAGGACGGCCGACTGCGGATCATCATGGACGCGATCCGCGCGGGTGCCACGCCCGAGCAGATCTTCGCGAACACCCGGATCGATCCGTGGTTCGTGGACCAGATGTACTTGATCCACGAGACGGCGCTGCAGGTTGCGGCCGCGCCGCGGTTGACGCCCGACGTGATCAAGCTGGCGAAGCGGCACGGGTTCTCGGATCTGCAGCTGGCCGAGATCCGCGGGTTGACCGAGGACGTCGTCCGGGGAGTCCGGCAGGCGCTCGGGATTCGTCCGGTGTTCAAGACGGTCGACACCTGTGCGGCCGAGTTCAAGGCCGAGACGCCGTACCACTACTCGTCGTACGACGAGGAGAGCGAAGTCGCGCCGCGGACCGAGCCGGCCGTGCTGATCCTCGGCTCGGGGCCGAACCGGATCGGGCAGGGGATCGAGTTCGACTACTCCTGTGTGCACGCGTCGATGGCGCTGCGCGAGGCCGGCTACTGCACGGTGATGATCAACTGCAACCCGGAGACGGTCTCGACCGACTACGACACCTCCGACCGGCTGTACTTCGAGCCGCTCACCTGCGAGGACGTGCTCGAGATCGTGTACGCCGAGATGCAGGCCGGTCCCGTGGCCGGGGTGATCGTGCAGCTCGGTGGACAGACGCCGCTCGGGTTGGCGCAGCGGCTCGCGGATGCCGGCGTACCGATCGTCGGTACGTCGCCTGCCGCCATCCACCTGGCCGAGGAGCGGGGTGCGTTCGGCAAGGTGCTCGCGGATGCGGGATTGCCGGCGCCGAAGCACGGTACGGCGTTGTCGGCCGAACAGGCGCACGTGATCGCCGAGGAGATCGGGTTCCCGGTGCTCGTGCGTCCGTCGTACGTGCTCGGCGGCCGCGGGATGGAGATCGTGTACAGCTCGGCCGAGCTGTCGGCCGCCCTGGAGCGGTTGGGTGGCGGTGAGGCGTTCGAGCACCCGGTGCTGGTCGACCGGTTCCTCGACGACGCGGTCGAGATCGACGTGGACGGGTTGTTCGACGGCGAGGAGCTGTTCCTCGGTGGCGTGATGGAACACATCGAGGAGGCCGGGGTGCACTCGGGCGACTCGTCGTGTGCGCTGCCGCCGATCACGCTCGGGAACGCGGACATCGAGAACATCCGGCGGTCGACCGAGGCGATCGCTCGGGGCGTCGGCGTACGCGGTCTGCTGAACGTGCAGTACGCGCTGGCCGGGGACGTGCTCTACGTGCTGGAGGCGAATCCGCGGGCGTCCCGGACGGTTCCGTTCGTGTCGAAGGCGACCGCTACTCCGCTGGCGAAGGCTGCGGCCCGGGTGATGCTGGGTTCCTCGATCGCCTCGCTCCGTGCCGAGGGCATGCTGCCGGCGGTCGGCGATGGCGGCACCCTGCCGAACTCGACGCCGATCGCGGTGAAGGAAGCGGTGATGCCGTTCAACCGGTTCCGGACCGTCGACGGACGCTCGGTCGACACCGTGCTCGGGCCGGAGATGAAGTCGACCGGCGAGGTGATGGGCATCGACGACACCTTCGGTACGGCGTTCGCCAAGTCGCAGGCCGGGGCATCGCAGCCGCTGCCGGGATCCGGCAAGGTCTTCGTGTCGGTCGCGAACCGGGACAAGCGGCACATGATCTTCCCGGTGAAGCGGCTGGCGGATCTCGGCTTCCAGATCTACGCGACCGAGGGGACGGCGGATGTCCTGCGGCGCAACGGGGTCGAGGCGGTCACGGTCCGCAAGAGCAGCCAGGGTCCGGGTCCGAACGGTGAGCCGACGATCGTGCAGATGGTTCAGGACGGTGAGCTGAACCTGATCGTCAACACACCGATCGGGATCACGCAGGGCGGGTCGCCGCGACTGGACGGGTACGAGATCCGGAGTGCGGCGGTGGCGCGCAACATCCCGTGCATCACCACGGTCCAGGGGCTGGCGGCCGCCGTCCAGGGGATCGAGGCGCAGCGGGCCGGAGATATCGGGGTCCGGTCCCTGCAGGACTGGGTGTCCAGGATCCGCGGTGTATAGGCGGGTCGTCCGGCCGGTTCTGTATCGCCTGGGCAAAGGCGATGCAGAGATCGCACATGAGCAGACGCTGGCCGGGATGCGCCTCCTCGGGCGCATCCCCGGCGGTCGTGCGCTGGGGTCGAAGCTGTTCGGGTCGGCGTCACCGCGTTCGGTCTTCGGGTTGCGGTTTCCTGCACCGGTAGGGCTTGCGGCCGGGATGGACAAGAACGGGATCGCTTTGCGCGCCTGGCCGGCGATCGGGTTCGGGTTCGTCGAGGTCGGGACTGTGACCGCGCATCCGCAACCAGGCAACCCTCGCCCCCGGTTGTTCCGGCTGGTCGAGGCCGAGGCCGTGATCAACCGGATGGGGTTCAACAACCTCGGCTCGGCGGAGTTGGCCGCGCGGCTGGCGGCGTACGGAGATCTCGGTTATCCACTGGGGGTTTCGATCGGGAAGTCCAAGATCACCCCGCTCGAGGATGCGGTCGAGGACTATGTGACCTCGCTGCGACGGCTCTACCGGTACGGCGACTACTTCGCGGTCAACGTGTCATCGCCGAACACTCCGGGACTGCGGTCGCTGCAGGACGCCGGCCAGCTTCGCGAGCTGCTGACCGCCCTGCACACCGAGGCGGCCGGTCTGACCGTTGGCGGGCTGACGCCGAAACCGATCCTCGTGAAGATCGCGCCGGACCTCACGACGTCGGCGATCGACGAGTTGCTGCAGGTCTGCACCGACGTCGGCATCGCCGGCGTCATCGCCACCAACACCACCATCACCCGGCCGGGTGTCGAGTCTCATCCGCTGGCCGCCGAGACCGGCGGCCTGTCGGGGCGGCCGCTGGGAGAGCTCGCGGCGAAGACCGTCGCCCATATCCACAACGAGACCGGGGGAGCGCTGCCGGTCATCGGGGTCGGCGGGATCGTCGATCCCGCTGACGCCACCCGGCTGTTCGACGCGGGCGCCAGCCTCGTGCAGGTGTACACCGGGCTGATCTACCGCGGCCCGGGTCTGATCCGGACCATCAACAGGAGCTTGCCATGAGCAACGAAACCTTGGGGAGCGAGATGCGCAACATGCCGTTCGGGACACGACTGCGGGCGGCCATGGACGCCCGCGGACCACTCTGTGTCGGGATCGACCCGCACCAGCACCTGCTGGACTTGTGGGGAGTGCCGGACACCGCCGAGGGACTGGCGTCGTTCACGTACGGCGTCGTGGACGCTCTGGCCGATCGGGTCGCGGTGTTCAAGCCGCAGTCGGCGTTCTTCGAGCGCTTCGGGTCGGCGGGGATCGCCGTCCTCGAGGAGGCGACGATCCGGCTGCGCGAAGCCGGGGCGCTGGTGATCATCGATGCGAAGCGCGGTGACATCGGATCCACGATGGCCGGGTATGCGTCGGCGTACCTGGCGGAGAAGGGGCCGCTGGCGTGCGATGCGCTGACGGTCAGTCCTTATCTCGGATTCGGGTCGCTGCAACCGGCCGTTGATCAAGCCCGTGAGGCGGGTGCGGGATTGTTTGTACTCGCGTTGACGTCGAATCCGGAAGGTCCGCAGTTCCAGTCGGCACGGACCGTGGACGGCCCGACTGTGGCCGGTGCGGTGCTCGATGGTCTGCTCGAGCTGAACACGGCCGACCTGGGCGATGCCGACGGGCTGGGCTCGTTCGGTGCGGTGGTCGGCGCGACGATCTCGTCGACCTCGGAGAACTTGGAGATCCGCGGTCCGCTGCTGGCGCCGGGGCTCGGTGCGCAGGGCGGTACTGCGGAGGGGTTGACCGCGGTCTTCGGGTCGGCAGTGCGCAACGTCGTACCGTCGAGCTCGCGCGAGATCCTCGGCGCCGGGCCGGATCCGGCCGGACTGCGGAGTGCGGCCGATCGGGCCAATGATGGGTTCCGCGCGGTCCTGGGGTACTGACAGAGCGGGTAATTCGCGATAGAATTTGATTTACCAAATGGCGCGATGAATTTCGCGCCGTTTGGTGTTTTTTCTTGCTTTTCGCATTTCCGGGATGCGATCTTTGTCGGCATGTCCGGGATCGAGTTGTGTCGGCGGTTCTATGTCGAGGTGGTCCGGCCGTTGGTCGACGTTCCGCACAGCGCGGCGTTGATGGGGCGCGGGTCGGAGGTGTTGGGATTCGACGACGAGATGTCGACGGATCACAACTGTGAGGCGAGAGTGCTGCTGTTCGTGGCCGAGGGGGTCGAGGTGCAACTCGACGTACCGGATCGGTTCGAGGGGCGGGCATCGTTCGTCGAGGTGCATACGGTCCGGCAGTATTTCCTCGATCAGCTGGGATTCGATCCCGCGGCGGACATCGAGGCGCGGGACTGGTTTACGTTTCCGGAGCAGAATCTGCGGCAGATGACCGCGGGAGCGGTGTTCCACGATGAGCTGGGATTGCAGGCGATCCGGGATCGGTTGGCGTATTACCCGCCCGATGTCTGGCGTTATCTGATGATCTCCGGGTGGTGGCAGGTCCACCCGGAGATGAACCTGGTCGGCCGGGCCGGGTACGTCGGGGACGAGCTGGGGTCGGCGTTGATCGGTGCGCAGCTCGTGCAGGATCTGATCGGGCTGTGCTTCCTGATGGAGCGGCAGTATGCGCCGTACCGGAAGTGGTTCGGTTCGGCGTTCGGCCGGTTGTCGTGTGGTCCGTCGCTCGAGCCGCTGCTGCGTGAGGTGCTGCGGGCCGAGACGTGGCAGGAGCGCGAGGAGGCGCTGATGGCGTCGTACCGGGCGGTGATTGACGTCTACCACCGGCTGGAGATCGCCGCACCGGTGGAGGTTGGCGTCGAGCAGATGTGCGGGCGCCCGTTCAAGGTGGTCTGGGGTGACTTCATCGGAGCGCTGACCGCCGAGATCTCGGACCCTGAGGTGCGACGGATCTTCGAGCGCTGGCCTGTTGGTGGGATTGAGCGAGTGCGGGACGCGTTCTGGGCCGTTGGCGACCGGCGTCGGGTCTTGAGCTACTTCGACTCGCTGTAAAGGCTAGTCAGGAGGCCGAAGTCGCGGTACGACGACGCCGTAGATCACAGCGTGGTTCCAGTCGGGTCGTGCGATGTTGTTCACGGCGTGCCTGGCGGTTGGTTGACCCCGGCGTTCCGGAAAGGTGTCGGCGACGGGGAGCGACGGTCTTCCCGCGCGACACAGTAAGGAACCGAATGCGTAAGGTGGCGGCCATCGCGGCGGCAGTGATCATGGGTGCCGGCGTCCTGACGGCCTGTTCGGGCGGCGACTACTGCGGCGACCTGAAGAACTACGTCGACGCGTCGAAGGACCTCGACATCAAGAACTCCGACGCCGTCGGCACGATGCTCGACCAGGCGAAGAAGGTGTCGAAGTCGGCGCCGGACGACCTGAAGGACGACTGGAAGGTCGTCATCGACTACGCCGAGAAGGCGAAGGACGCCAACGGCGACACGACGAAGCTGACCGCGCTCGCCACGAGCGACGGAGCGAAGATCCTGCCGGCCATGCAGGCGATCACCAAGCAGGCGAAGGACACCTGCAAGATCGACGTCCCCGGCGCCGGCAGCTGACTCTTCCGACGCGACGGCGGGCCATCCGCCGTCGCGTCGGCCGTCCGGTGGCGGAATGTATTCGTTTCGGATCGGTTGGTGACGGCCGGTAGTGTCGGCCTCGTGAAGCGCACACTCGCCCTGGCCCTGACCGTGATCGCCGGCACCGCCACGCTGACCGCCTGCACCGATGAACAGGCCTACTGCGTCGATCTCGCCAAGTACGCCGCGAGCGCGGTGAACGTGGATCCGCAAAAGGCCGCGGACTACGTGAAGATTCTCGACGACGCGAAGAAGCTGCAGGATTCCGCGCCACCGGACGTGAAGGACGACTGGGGTGTTGTGGTCGCGTTCGCGGAGAAGGCCAAGAAGGCCGGCTCGGACCGGGTCCAGTTGGCCGAGCTGAGCAAGCAGACCGGCGCCGTGATGACGGCGTACAAGGCGATTTCCACCCACGCCAAGGACTCGTGCAAGGTCGACGTACCCGCGCTCAACTGACCGTGAGAGCGTCTATCACACAGCACGTTCCGCCTCTTCGCCGCGCTGACGGCCTGAGCCACCCGCACCCGTGTTAGGTTCCCTAGCGAAGCCATACAACGGGACAGGTGAGACGGTGCCACTTCCTTCTTTGACCCCGGAGCAGCGAGCGGCGGCTCTGGACAAGGCCGCGGCGGCGCGGCGTGAACGAGCCGAGATCAAGAACCGGATCCGGCATTCGGGAGCGTCTCCGACGGAGGTGCTCCACGAGGGGCAGACGAACGACGTGATCGGCAAGATGCGGGTGAGCGCGCTGCTGCAGTGCATTCCCGGTGTCGGCAAGGTCCGCGCCCAGCAGATCATGGACCGGGCGGGGATCTCGGAGACGCGGCGGGTGCGCGGCCTGGGGACGAACCAGATCGCCGCGCTCGAGCGCGAATTCGCCGAGTGAGCGCAACCGGGACCGTGAGCCGAACCGAAACCCGGCCTGGCTCGTTGGACACTGGTGTGACGATGACCATGGACCCAGAGCGCTCGACCCCCTCCGCGGACACGACCCCGACCGGCGATCACGGCCCTGCGCGGCTGACCGTGCTGGCCGGGCCGACGGCTGTGGGCAAGGGCACGGTCGCGGCCGATATCCGCGAGCGCTTCCCGGACATCTGGATCTCGGTGTCGGCGACGACCCGCAAGGCGCGGCCGACCGAGGTCGAGGGTGTGCACTACCTGTTCGTGTCCGACGACGAGTTCGACCGGATGATCGCCGACGGCGAGTTGCTGGAGTGGGCCGTCGTCCACAAGGCCGCCCGGTACGGTACGCCGAAGCAGCCGGTGCTCGACAAGCTCGCCGAGGGCCGGCCCGCGCTGCTCGAGATCGACCTGCAGGGCGCCCGCCAGGTCCGCGAGACGATGCCGGAGGCGCAGTTCGTCTTCCTGGCCCCGCCGAGCTGGGACGAGCTGGTCCGCCGGCTGGTCGGCCGCGGGACCGAATCCGCCGAGGAGCGGGAGCGTCGGCTGGAGACCGCGACGCTCGAGCTGGCGGCCGAGAAGGAGTTCGACGTGACGATCGTGAACGCCTCGGTTCGGGAGGCAGCCGATCAGTTGGTAAAGTTGATTCGATCACCCCATATCTCTGGAAAGAGCTGAACTTGTCTGGCAACCAGCCTGTCGCGATCGGCATCACCTCCCCGCCGATCGACGACCTGCTCACCCACACCGACTCCAAGTACAAGCTCGTCCTGTACTCGGCCAAGCGTGCGCGGCAGATCAACGCCTACTACTCCCAGCTCGGCGAGGGCCTGCTGGAGTACGTCGGACCGCTGGTCGAGACGCACGTCCAGGAGAAGCCGCTCTCGATCGCGATGCGCGAGATCAACGAGGGCGTACTGACCTGCACCGACATCGACCCCGAGGCCGAGGCGGAAGCCGCCGCTGCCGCGGAGAAGAAGTCCGAGTAACTTACTCGGCCTGACCGCCGGGAACGGAGCCACCAGATGTCCGCAACCGGTGAAAACCAGACCCCCGGGCCTTCGCAGGCCGCGGGGGCTTCTGTGGTTCCCGCTCCCGGCAAGCACCGGCCGAATGTCGTCCTCGGGGTCGGCGGCGGGATCGCGGCGTACAAGGTCTGTGATCTGCTCCGGCGGCTGACCGAGTCCGGGCACAGCGTCCGGGTGGTGCCGACGGCAGCTGCGCTCGAGTTCGTTGGCGCGGCGACCTGGGCCGCGTTGTCCGGGCAGCCGGTGACGGCCGACCCGTTCGACAACGTGGAACAGGTGCCGCACGTCCGGATCGGCAAGGCGGCGGAGCTCGTCGTTGTTGCTCCCGCGACGGCCAACCTGATCGCGAAGGCCGCGCACGGACTGGCAGACGACCTGCTCACCAACACCCTGCTGACCGCGCGCTGCCCGATCCTGTTCGCGGCCGCGATGCACACCGAGATGTGGGAGCACCCGGCCACCCAGGCGAACGTCGCTACCCTCCGGTCCCGCGGCATCACCGTTCTCGAGCCTGCTGTCGGCCGACTGACCGGCGCGGACACGGGCCGCGGTCGCTTGCCCGAGCCGTCCGAGATCTTCGCGATCAGCCAGCTGATGCTCGCCGACGAGGCCTCCCGTGCCGCGGGCCAGGCGGTCGCCGACCTGACCGGCAAGGACGTCCTGATCAGCGCCGGCGGGACGCGCGAACACCTAGACCCGGTGCGGTATCTCGGCAACTCCTCCTCCGGCAAGCAGGGCTACGCCCTGGCCCGGATCGCGGCCGCGCGCGGCGCCAAGGTCACGCTGGTCGCCGCCAACTCCGAGCTGCCCGACCCGGCCGGTGTCCAGGTCGTCCCGGTGACGAGCACCCGCGAGCTGTACGACGAGATCACCGGCCGCGCGGGTGGTGCGGACGCGATCGTGATGGCCGCGGCCCCGGCCGACTTCCGGCCCGCCGACGTCGCCGAGCACAAGATCAAGAAGACCGCCGACGGCTCGGTCCCCGCCGTCAATCTGGTGCAGAACCCGGACATCCTGCAGACGATCTCCCACGACCGCGCCCGCCCCGACCAGGTCATCGTCGGCTTCGCCGCGGAAACCGGCGACGCCAACCACAGCGTCCTGGAGCTGGGCCGCGCCAAGCTCGAACGCAAAGGCTGCGACCTCCTCGTCGTGAACGACGTCTCCGGCGGCAAAGTCTTCGGCAGCGACAACAACGAAGCAGTAATCCTCGACCGCGCCGGCACCGCCCTCCCCGTCCCCGCAGGCTCCAAAGACGCCCTGGCAGGAGTCATCTGGAACCTGGTAGCGACCCACTGGTAACCCCCCGCGCACTACGCAGCCGCCAAGTTCGTCGCGCCGCTCCTCACCGCGCTACGCAGCCGCTAAGTTCGTCGCGCCGCTCCTCACCGCACCTGCTCCGCGCGCTGCCCACCCACCCCGGCTCATCGCCTTCCCCACCTGCCGGCCACGCCGGCGAACCGCGGCTACCGCCGCGAACCGGGGCTACCGCCGCGAACCGGGGCTACCGCCGCGATCAACAACGTGAGCTGGTCACGCCTGCACGAACCACCGAGCCAACCGCCCACGGGGGCAATCTCATGGGATAACCCGCCCGCTTGTCCGTTCGCCCCTCGAAATGCGGTGGGAGAACGGACCATTTCATGGGGTATCCCATGACATGGTTATCCACAGGTCGCTGGATCGCAGGTGCGGGTGGCGGGCTGGGGCGTGGATGCTCGACCTGTGAACCCACGGTTGAAGCTGGTTGCGGAACAACAAGGTGGCGTGTTCGCCCGGCATCAGGCCGTCGCGAGCGGCTACACCCCAGGCCAGATCCGCCGTCGGCTCGGCGATGGACGATGGGTTCGGATCCGGTACGGGCAGTACGCCGAGCGGCTCGACCTGAGTGTTCTGCCGTCGTGGGAACGGGCCGAACAAGAACACCGCCGCCTTGTCCATGCGGTAATGAATTCCTGGCATGAGGACACGCTCGCGGTCAGTCACCAGTCTGCGCTGGCCTTGCACCGTATGCCGCTGTGGGGTCTGGACCTCAGAGAGGCTCACGTCAGCCGCAGAGACGGTCGGTCCGGCGGGCTGATCGCCGGCGCACGCCACCATCTCGGCGCCCTCTCCGAGCTCGATCTCACCGAGGTCGATGGATTGGTCACGACCACAGTTGCTCGCGCCGTCTTCGAGACCGCCTGTACGGCGTCGTACGAGGCAGCTGTGGTCACTGTCGACGCGGCGTTGCGCGCTGGTGCCCTGGAGCCGGAGGAGTTGGACCGCCTGCTCGGCGTGATCGAGTTCTGGCCCGGGAGCGCAACGGCTCGCGCCGCGGTGAACTTCGGAGATGGACGGTCAGAGTCGGTCGCGGAGTCACGGCTTCGCGTTGTGATGATGAACCATGGTCTGCCGGTGCCGGTCCCGCAGGCGGAGTTCCGGGACGCAGACGGGTTCATCGCTCGAGTGGATTTCTTCTTCAGGGAGTACGACACCGTTGTCGAATTCGACGGCCGGTTGAAGTACGCCGACGGCTCGGCCGAGCTGTTAGTACAGGAAAAGGTCCGTGAGGATCGGCTCCGAGCACTCGGTCTCCAGGTCGTTCGTGCCGAGTGGGCCGACCTCGACCGCCCGCAGCGTGTCATAGCTGCCATCCGCAGGGCCTTCAACCGAGCCCGACCCGCTGCCTGATCCGCAGCACCTCACCCCCCAGCCCTACACCTGCCCCGTCCCACCAACCTGCCCTCCGCTCGCCGGCAGTCCGGCCGGCGGATCGGCAGCCTGTCCGCCGGACCCGCCGATCTGTCCGCCAGCCACGAACCATCTCAGGGGATATCCGGCTCTTGTGTCGGATGTGTGGGTTGATTGGTCGCCGCTGCGCGGCGGCTGGTCCTGTTGCCGCCTGCGGCGGGGGCGCGGATGGTGGATTCGCCGGCTCGTGTGGTTTTGCGCGAGGCAGCTGTGGTGGCGCGGTCTCCGGGCTGCGTGATCGTGCCAGTCGCGGTGGCGTGCGTCAAGGGCGCCTTCGGCGTCGCTGCGCGATCTTCGACCCTTGACCCACACCACCGCGACCAGGGAAGGATCGCAGCTATTCCGGAGCCGCTCACCCGAGTGGTCGCACGCGCGGGGTCTGGTCACGGGGGTGGACTGTGGTGTGGCTGACGCTCGGGGTCCGTGCGGGGTGGGTGTGATGACGGGGTGGACTGTGGTGAGGGTGGGCTGGGTCTTTGCGGAAGTAAATCTGCGGATAGCGACCAGGAAGTTCCGGAAAGACGGCGGCGGTCGTGGTCGGCGGCGGGCGTGGTGGGCGTATCGAGTCGTGGCGAGTGGTTCGGGCCGGGTTTTCGAGTCGTGGATATCGGCGAATCTCGCCGCCGATTCCTGACCCGGATCCACGACTCGATCACCTGAACCCGGCTCACAGCTCCCCAAGGGGTTCGGAGACCGCGATGACCACATCGCCGGCACCCGCTGTCGCCACACCTCGCTCGCGCACACCACCTGAGCGCACGACAGCCATCCGCGGCGCCCGCCGAAGGCGGCAAACGGACCAGGCGCCGCGAAGCGGTGACCAATCAACTCACACATCCAACACAAGAGCCGGATATCCCCTGGCGTGGTGGGTTCTCTGTTGGTGTACCAGGGGAGAACCCACAACTCAGAGGGATATCCCGCCACTTGGTCGCTTCTCCGGTGAAATTACGGAGGGAGAAGGGGCCATCTCATGGGGTATCCCATGAGATGGCGTCGGGGAGAGGAGGTCAGGGGTTGTCCGCTGCGGGGGTTAGGTTCTGGGGGTGGAGATTGGTTGGCGGGGTGTGGTTGGGCGGCGGATGCGGCGGCATTGGTTGGGGGAGCCGGGGGGTTCGGCGGTTGAGGTTGTGCGGGCTCTGTGTGGGGCGCATGCGCAGGTCTTGGCGGCGGGGGAGTTGTCGGTAGCGCTGCGGCTCAGCGGGGCTACGAGGGAGACCGTGCAGCGGGCTGACGGGCTGGTGAAGACGTTCGGGCCGCGGGGGACTGTGCATTTGTTGCCGCTTGATGATCTGTCGTTGTGGAGCGGTGCGCTGTCCGCGTTACCCACGGGTGCGAAGCCGCCGCAGGTGATGCGGATGACTCCGGAGCAGACGGCTGACGTGATCGCGGCGATCGGGGATGCACTGGCGCACGACGACCTGACCATCGACGAGCTGAGTGTCGAGGTCGTGCGAAGGACGGGGTCGTGGGCCGGCGATCTGGTCATGCCTGCGTTTCAGGGGTACTGGCCGCGGTGGCGGCAGGCGATCTCGGTCGCTGCCAACGCGGGTGTCCTCTGCTACGGACCGACTCGCGGCCGCAAGACGACGTACTCGAATCCGCATCGCCTCAAGCCGTTCGAACCGCTGCCCGGCGAGAGGGCACTCACCGAACTCCTGCATCGGTACCTGTACGCCTACGGCCCCGCGACGCCGCAGCACTTCGCCCGTTGGCTCAAGACCACGCCCACCTTCGTCAAGCCGTACTTCGACGACCTCCCGCAGGTAGAGCTGGCCGGCCAGACCGCGTGGATCGCACCTGGCGACGACGACTTCCCCGACGACACGATCGAAAGCGTCCGTCTGCTCCCGTACTTCGATGCGTACGGCGTGGGCAGCTACCCTCGCGAACTGCTCTTCCCCGGCAAGGCCTTCGCCCGAGCGACCGCCCGCGGCCAGGCCGGCAACTACCCACTGCTCCTGGTCGACGGCATCGTGGCCGGGGTGTGGCACCAGAAGAAGGCAGGTCGCGTGCTGCACGTCACGGTCGAGGCGATCACCACTCTCAACCGCCGCAGGCTTCGGCTGCTGGAGGCCGAGGTGGAGCGGATGGCGACGATCCAGAGCTGTACGCCGGCGCTCGCCGTGGGCGAGGTCACGGTTGGCGCCCACGCCTGAAACCCCACGCCATGACCACTATCTGATCACCTATCTCGTATGATGGATGAATCCGGGCCGCCGCCGGGATTCCGGCCGCAACTGCTGGCATACTTCCGAAGATGCATCGCCATCCGCCGGTGCATTGGGGGGATCGCACGACCGGAACGGTGTCGCGCGATACAAGAGGAACCGAGGGAGAACTGTGGCGAGGCGCCTTTTCACGTCCGAGTCGGTGACCGAGGGTCACCCGGACAAGATCGCTGACCAGATCAGCGACTCCATCCTCGATGCCTTGCTGGCCGAGGACCCGAAGAGCCGCGTGGCGGTCGAGACCCTGGTCACCACGGGTCTGGTCGTCGTCGCGGGCGAGGTCACCACGACGGCGTACGTCGACATCCCGGGGATCGTGCGGGCACGCATCCTCGAGATCGGCTACGACTCGTCGCTGAAGGGTTTCGACGGCGCGTCGTGTGGGGTCACGGTCGCCATCGGGAGCCAGTCGCCCGACATCGCGCAAGGCGTGGACACGGCGTACGAGACGCGCTCGGACGCGTCGAAGGACGCACTGGACCTGCAGGGGGCAGGCGACCAGGGACTCATGTTCGGCTACGCGACGAACGAGACACCCGAGCTGATGCCGCTGCCGATCACGATCGCGCACCGGCTGTCCGCACGACTGTCGGAGGTCCGCAAGGACGGCACGCTGGCGTACCTGCGGCCGGACGGCAAGACGCAGGTCACGGTCGAGTACGACGGTGACAAGGCGGTTCGGATCGACACGGTCGTCGTGTCGAGCCAGCACGCCGCCGACATCAGCCTCGACTCGATGCTGACGCCGGACATCAAGAAGCACGTCGTCGATCCGGTGCTCGAGCAGTTCGACATCGCATCGGACGGCTACCGCCTGCTGGTCAACCCGACCGGACGCTTCGAGGTCGGTGGCCCGATGGGCGACGCCGGCCTGACCGGTCGCAAGATCATCATCGACACGTACGGCGGCATGGCGCGCCACGGTGGTGGGGCGTTCTCCGGCAAGGACCCGTCCAAGGTGGACCGGTCCGCGGCGTACGCGATGCGCTGGGTCGCGAAGAACATCGTCGCCGCCGGCTTGGCCGACCGCGTCGAGTGCCAGGTCGCCTACGCGATCGGCAAGGCCGCGCCGGTCGGTTTCTACGTCGACACCTTCGGCACCGAGAAGGTGTCGGTCGACAAGATCACGGACGCGGTTCGCCAGGTCTTCGACCTGCGTCCGGCCGCTATCATCCGCGACCTGGATCTGCTCCGCCCGATCTACGCCCAGACCGCCCGCAACGGCCACTTCGGCCGGACCGGCGAAGACTTCACCTGGGAGCGCACCGACCGCGTCGAGTCCCTCAAGGCCGCGATCAACGAGTAGTAGTTGTCCACAGGTGGGCGGCAGTGCGTGAACGCACTGTCGTCCGCCCGGACTAGCATTCCCCAGTGACATCGAACGGGGACTCGCCGGAGCAGCTGACGCTGCTGCGGGACACCGTTCGCAAGTCCCGCACCAAGGAGCCGGCCGGAGTCACGTCGGCCCTGCCGGTCGCCCGGGTCGCGGTGGACGTATCGCTGCCGCACCTCGACCGGCCGTTCGATTATGTGGTCCCTGACGACCTGGCCGAGGCGGCCCAGCCCGGCGCGCGGGTGAAGGTCCGATTCGCCGGCAAGGATCTGGACGGGTTCGTCCTCGAACGCCTCGAGTCCTCTGATCACGAGGGCAAGCTGGCCCGCATCCGCAAGGTCGTCTCTCCGGAGCAGGTGCTGACTCCGGAGATCGCGGACCTGTGCCGCTCCGTGGCCGACCGGTACGCCGGAGTCCTCGCGGACGTCACCCGCCTAGCGGTCCCGCCGAGGCACGCGAAGGTCGAGAGCGAGCCGCTGCGCTGCAATCAACCCGCGCAGCCTCCACTGTCCACCTCGCGCTCGGAGTGGTCGTCGTACCCGAGCGGGTTTCTGGACGCGATCGGACGGTCGGAGTCGCCGCGCGCAATCTGGACCGCCGTACCGGGGACCGATTGGGCGCTCGCCTTCGCACAAGCCGCGGCCGTGTGTGCGGCCTCCGGTCGAGGTGCGTTGCTGTTGGCACCGGACGCGCGGGATCTACAACGGTTGGCGGCTGCCTGTACGGCGGTACTCGGCGAGACAGGGTTCGTCGCGCTGTCGGCGGATCTTGGTCCGACAGCGAGGTACCGGGCGTTTCTTGCGGCACTACGCGGCTGCACTCGAGTGGTGATCGGGACCCGGGCGGCCGCCTTCGCGCCGGTGACGGATCTCGGCCTGGTCGCGCTGTGGGACGACGGCGACGAGTCGTACGCCGAGCCGCGTGCGCCGTACCCCAATGCGCGAGAAGTCTTGCTGCTCAGGGCTTTCCGGCAGGACTGTGCTGCGCTGCTCGGGGGGTTCGCGCGGTCCGCGGAGGCGGCGGCGTTGATCGAGTCCGGCTTCGCGCATGAACTCATCGCGGATCGGTCCGTGATCCGGGCGGCGGCTCCGGCGATTCACATCGCGGGGGAGTCGGATACGGAGCTGGCGCGTGATCCGGGGGCTCGGGCGGCGCGATTGCCTCGTCGGGCGTTCGAGATCGCGCGGACGGGACTGCAGTCGGGACCGGTGCTGGTGCAGGTGCCACGGGCTGGGTATCTACCGAGCCTTGTGTGTCAGACGTGCCGGGCGCCTTCGCGGTGTTCGACCTGTGGTGGAACGTTGCGTCGTACGGGCGGATCCGGTCCCGCGAGCTGCAGTGTGTGCGGCAGGCCCGCGACTGACCACCGCTGCCCGGAGTGCGGAGACACCCGGATGCGGGCGGCGGTGGTCGGCGCTC
This sequence comes from Kribbella sp. NPDC055071, assembly GCF_053608045.1. Taxonomy (NCBI): domain Bacteria; kingdom Bacillati; phylum Actinomycetota; class Actinomycetes; order Propionibacteriales; family Kribbellaceae; genus Kribbella; species Kribbella sp. NPDC055071. Next base: position 36,735 of record NZ_JBSGUS010000020.1, on the reverse strand, counting down.
GTCGTACGGCGGAAGAGCTCGGGCGAGCCTTTCCTGGCGTGCTTGTGCGTACGTCGGGGGGCGACAACGTCCTCGACGACGTACCGGACAAGCCGGCGTTGATCGTGAGCACTCCCGGAGCCGAGCCGGTCGCGGAGGGCGGCTACAGCGCCGCCCTCCTGCTGGACACGTGGTTGATGCTCGCGCGGCCGGATCTCCGCGCGCCTGAGGAGGCAGTCCGCCGCTGGTTCAACGCGGCGGCACTCGTCCGCCCGTCCGGCACGGTCATCCTGGTCGGCGACCCGTCCGCCCTGCCCCTGCAGGCAGTCGTCCGCTGGAGTCCGGAAGGCTATGCCACCCGAGAGATCGAGGAACGGCGAGCCGCCCGCCTGGCCCCTGCCGCCAAGCTGGCCGAGCTCACCGGTCCCGCCGAGGCCGTGGCCGACCTCATCACCCGCCTCCGCGACCTGCTTCCCACTACCAGCGGCCTCGAGGTCCTTGGCCCGGTAGACCTCGACGACGAAACAGTCCGAGCCGTAGTGAGAACACCGCGCACTCACGGCGCCACCTTGGTGCGGGCCCTCAAAGAAGCTCAAGCGACCCGCACCGCGAAGAAGAACCCCGGCACAGTCCGAACCCAGGTAGACCCGCCAAGCTTCGGTTAGGGCGTGTCTCGCGATCCCCGGAACGCGGCCCTGGCAGCGTCGGCGGCGGCGGTGAAGTAGTCCGATGGCTCGATCAGCCACCACTCGTCGAACGGCACGCCGTTGTTGACCGCACGCCGGTAACCGAAGCACGCCAGGTACAGCGTCCGGATGTACATCAACCCCTCGAGCCGGTCGAGCTCCTCGTCGGTCACCTCGATGTGTCGTCGGTAGCCGCTGACCAACGCGTCGACCCACTCTTGGTTGGGGGTCCGCGGAGTCCAGTTCCCGGCGCCCCAGAGCACGTAAGCGAGATCGGCCATGCGCGGTCCGCGCCCGGACGCCTTCCAGTTGATTGCCACTGGCCCCTGCTTGCTGATGACCCCGTGATCGGGGGCATGCAGGAGGTTGCCGTGGAGCAAGCCCTCGGGCAGGCCGTCGCCGTCGTCGGTCGTGCGCACCTGGTCCCGCAGTTGCTCGAATCGCTCCCGATCGGCCGGCTTGACCTTCGTGTCCACTGCATCGAGAAATGCCAGCGCCGCCAGCAGGTCCTGCCGCGGGGAGCCCTCCCGGCTGGGGTCCTCACCACTCGCCCCACCGGGCCGGCTGACGGACTCGTCGAGCGGCAGCGCGTGCAGCCGTCCGAGCAGGTCGCCCATGATGCCGAACTTCTGGGGATCCTCATGCAGCGGAGTACCTTTGACGAACTGGGTCACGAGAACAGAGCTGCCGTCGAAGTCGGACACCGCGTCGTCGACCGCCAGCCGCTCCGAGGGGTAGTCGTGCTGCTCGAGGAATCGCAGGATCGCCGCGTCACCCTCGACGCCGCTGTACGGGCGAGCGGGCTGGAATGCACGGGCGATCCACGGTGTGCCGTCGTTCCGGTCGATGCGGAAGACGTAGGACTTGTGCACGCTGACCTTCGTCGCCGCGACCGCGTCGATGCCGTAGCGATCCCGAAGGTGCTCGAGCAGTCGCTCGGCGACGGGCTCGTGTTCCATGCGGGCCCCGAGACCCTCCAGATCGGTGAGCGCCTGGGTGTAGCGCTGCCCCGTCTCGTCGGCGTGACGCCGGACTGCCTTCTTGAAATTCCCGTGCTTGGTCATGACAAGCCTCCTCTGGACACCCTCGCCCCCCAGCGACGTGGTGTTGAGAGATGGCCTGCTGACATCGACGACCGAGAGGGCAGATCCCCTTCGCCGTTGGAACTCCCGCTGGGGTGGATGTTCCACAGCTCGGCGACCGGTAACCGCCGTGACGCCAATCTCCCCGACCGGGCAAGCGATTGTCAAGGGCGCCTAGGCAGTGGTTACCAAGGGAGTCGCGGCGGTGAGGAGCTGGGTGCCCAAGGGCGTGCGGTGGTACAGAACCGCTTTGCCGTCCCGGTGGGAGGTGACAACTCCGGCGTTGCGAAGGATGCCCAGATGGACGCTGAGCGTGGGTGCCGAGAGGCCTAGCTGGTGGGCCAAATGCGTGGTGGACATGGGGAGATCCAGGTGGCTCACGATGGCGGCCCGGGTACGGCCGACCAGGTCTGCCAGGGGCGAGTCCGTGGTGTCCTGACGGTCCTCCCACAGGCGGCCCAGGCCGCGGGGTGGGTAGGTGATCGTGGGGACGTGCGGGGCTGCGGTCACTGCCAAGCCGGCCGGCCAGGTGAAGACGCACGGCACCAGCAGCACACCTTGCCCGGCCATCGGCTCGCCGTCGCAGGCGAACGGGCGATCGACCTCGATCCGATCGTCGCTGAAGCTCACGGACGGATGCAGATTCCGGAACAGTCGCTCGATCCCGCCACTGGCCAACTCGTCCAGGCGGAACGCCAGATCCTCCTGCAGCAGCGAACGCATCCGCCGCCAGTCCGGCTCGAGCGCCCGTCGCCAGTACGTCTCCAGCGCCGACGTGATCAGGTCGAGCGCCTTGCCTGGATGCGCGATCAGATCCGGCAGCATCGGATGTGGAGACTCCCGCTGCAACTTCCCGAGCTCGCTCACCACCAGGTGATGCGGCGTCGCGGCGATCGCCGCCAGACCGGACTCGAGACTCGTCGACCGGCGCGGCGGCGCCGGCGTGATGAAGTCAGGGATATAGCCGTACGGCGGAATCAATGCCTTCAGCAACGTCAGGTCCGGACCGTCGATGATCGGCCGCACCTTCTGCAACCACGGCCCGTGCACACTTCGCGCGGTGTCGTTGCTGAGCGCTCGCACACTCGTCACGGCCTCCCACACCGGCGAGAGCGCGAACCGGATCCGCCCCACGTCACCCGGGTTCAACCTGATCGTGATCACCTCACCACTCTATTAGTCCTGTGCCTAATCGTCGACACCGATCGCGTGACCCCGGAGAGTGGTCACCATGACGACTGCTGCCGCTGTCGGGTCACCCACTCCGACCGCCTTGCCCCGCGCGTTCTGGGCGCTGTGGGTGTGCCAACTGGTCAACCGCCTCGGCAGCTTCGTGCAGCCGTTCCTGGTCCTGTACCTGACCCACGACCGCCACCTCAACGCCGGTACGGCGGGTGCCGTGGCGGCCGCGGTCGGCGCCGGGACCGTGTGCGCACAGCTCGTCGGCGGCTGGCTGGCCGACCGCGTCGGACGCCGGCTCACGATGCTGATCTGCTTCTTCGGTACGGCGGCCGCCCTCATCCTCCTCGGCTCCGCCAGGACGATGCTGATGATCTGGATCGCGGCGTTCCTGGTCGGACTCCTCGGCGACCTCTTCCGCCCAGCGGTCCAGGCAACAGTCGCTGACCTGCTGCAGCCGGGCGAACGAGTCCGCGCGTACGGACTGTTGTTCTGGGCGATCAACCTCGGCTTCTCCGTCTCCACCGTGAGTGCCGGCCTGCTGGCGCACCTTGGCTACGGCGTGCTGTTCTGGCTGAACGCGGGCACTTCGGTCATCGCGGGCGTGGTGATCTGGACGATGGTGCCGGAGAGCCGTCCGGCGCCATCGCAGGATGCTCCGCAACGAGCGTTCCTGCCGGTGGTCCTGCGCGACACCGTGTTCCTGTTGATGATCCTGATCCAGGTCGGGTACGCGACCATCTACTTCCAGGGCTACTCGACGCTGCCACTCGCGATGGCGAACGACGGTCTGCAGCCGCAGATCTACGGCCTGGTGATCGCGCTCAATGGAGTGGTGATCGTCGTGGTCCAGCCGCTGATCGGTAAGTGGCTGGCGAAGTTCGACCGGCCGAAGCTACTCGCGACCTCGATGCTGGTTGTCGGCCTGGGGTTCGGGGTGGGTGCGGTGGTCCACAGCTCGTGGGGATACGGGTTGTCGGTTGTGGTGTGGTCGATCGGCGAGATCGGCTTCGCCGCGACGATCGGCGCGGTCTCCGCCGACCTCGCCCCGGTCGATCTCCGCGGGCGCTACATGGGTCTGGGTGGGATGGCGTTCGGCGTGGGCACTGTCGTCGGACCCTTGGCCGGCACGAACGCCCTCGAACACTTCGGCCCGGCCGCGACCTGGATCGGCTGCGCCCTGCTGGGCGTGGTGATCTTCATCGGCCAGTACGCACTTGCTCCGGCACTCCACGCCCGCGCAGCCGCGAACGCGGCGACCGCATGAGGTGAGCGGTCCCAGCTGCCACCACGAGGACCGCAGCCGCAACCCAGAAGGCACGCTCGATCGTCGCCGGGTCATGCAGGAACAGACTGCCGAACCCGGCGACACCGAGTGTCCCCCCGAACTGCTGCACCGCGTTGAGCAACCCGGCCGCCGACCCGGTCTCGTGCGGCTGGACCCGCTGTAGCGCTTCGGTGAAGAAGGCGGTGGTAAACAACCCGACACCGGCACCACCCACGGCGAGTCCTGGCAGGAGTGCGTACGGCGCCAGCCCGACACCAACCACCAGTACGCCGATGCCGACGTACATGAGCCGGGATCCGAAGCGGCCGACCAGCCATTGACCTGCCGCCAGCGAAGCGAATCCGGAGACGGCCGACCACGGCAGCAGCGTCAGGCTGGAGCGCATCACCCCGTGATGCAGGGTGAGCTGCTGATGCAGTACGACGACCAACGTCAGACCACTCATGACCGCGAAGAACAACGTCGACGTGATGAGTGCCGGCGCGAAGCCGCGGTGGGCGAACAGGCTGAGCTCGATCAGCCGGCGTTGCGGCGAACGGCGTTGCTGCAGCAGGCACAGACCGAGCACAACGATCCCTGCCGGGAGCAACCACCAGTCACGCGATTGCAGGATCGGATCCACAACGAGCGCCGTACCGAGGACGAGCAAACCTGTTCCCACCAGATCGACTCGCGCCGGCGAGGTGGACTCCGGCAGGAGGTGGGACAACGCCAGTACGGCGATCCCCAGCGGTACGTTGACCAAGAAGACCACCCGCCACGAACTGACGTCCGTGATGAACCCGCCCAGCAGCGGACCCGAGATCCCCGCGAGTCCCATCACCGGACCGATCGTGCCGAGAGCTTTGGGCAACTCGGGACCGTGGAAGGCGGTCTTGATCAGGCCGATCGTCTGCGGGATGACGAGTGCGGCCGTGACGCCTTGGACTGCTCGCGCGCCGATGAGTACTCCGGATCCGGGTGCGAGTGCGCAGGCTGTCGACGCCAGGACGAATCCGGCGACACCGATCCGGAAGACCCGGCGCCGGCCGAAGAGGTCGCCGAGCCTGCCACCGGTGATCAGCAACGCCGCGAACGGCAAGGTGTACGCCGCGCTGAACCATTGGAGGTCCGAGGTTCGTCCGCCGAGGTCGGTGTGGATGACCGGTGCCGCGACCTGGACGATCGTGGCGTCGAGGAGGTTCATCGCCTCCGCGACCAGGAGGACGACCAGGCCGATCCATCGCTTCGTGTTCGTCATACCGGCAGGATCGCGTCGCGAGGATCCTGCCTTCCATCAATGCTCGCTGGATTGCAGGAATCTTCCAATCAGAGTGCTTCTGGGCGATGATCTTCACATGCTGGACGAGATCGATCGTGGCTTGATCCACGCGCTGCAGGTCGACGGGCGGGCGCCGTACAGCCGGTTGGGGAGCGCTCTCGGGGTGTCGACGCAGACGGTGGCACGGCGGTACAACCGGCTGCGCGCGGACGCCGGTCTCCGGGTCGCCGGTCTGCCGGATCCGCAGGCGGCGGGCCGATCGTTGTGGCTCGTGCGGCTGACCGCGGCTCCGCAAGCCGCGCAGGATCTGGCCGGCGCGCTCTCCCGGCGACCCGACACCAGTTGGATCAAGCTCGCGTCCGGCGGGACCGAGATCGTGACGATCGTGCACACCACCCCGAACGACGCGAACAGCCTGCTGCTCCACGACATCCCGCGCACCTCCGGAATCACGTCGGTGTCCGCGCACTACCTCCTGCACCTGTACGTCGGGGGCCCGACCGCTTGGCGTGGACGAGCCAAGGTCCTCAGCCCGACCCAGGAGGCTGCCCTTCGCTCCGCGTCCACACACCACGGTCTGGTGCGGCCGTTGGGAGCGGGAGACGGGAAGCTGTTGGGTGCGCTGGGGGAGGACGGACGGGCGACGCTCGCGGATCTCGCCGTACGCACCGGATGGTCGACAGCGACGGTGGCCCGGCGGCTCGAGGAGCTGCAGAGCATCGGCGCGCTGTTCTTCGACGTCGATGTCGACCCGGGAGCGCTCGGCGTCACGACGAGCGCGATGTTGTGGCTATCGGTGCCACCCGCACACGTCGAGTCGGTCGGGCGGGCGATGGCCGAGCACGACGAGCTCGCGTTCGTCGCGGCGACGACCGGGCGTACCAACCTGGTCGCCCATGCACTCTGCGCGAGCCCCGATGCGCTGCACACCTACCTGACCGAACGCCTCGGCGCTATCGATCACATCACCGCCATCGAGACTGTCCCGATTCTGCGTACGCTGAAGGCTGCTGCTCCGTTCGCATTAGGGTTACGGGCATGACTGAGCGGACGATTGACGTGGTCGTGTTCGACATCGGTGGGGTGTTGATGGACTGGAGTCCTGACTACCTGTACGCCGGCCTGATCCCGGACGAGGAGGAGCGCAGGCACTTCCTGACGAACGTCACGACGCCGGCCTGGAACCACCAGCAGGACGCCGGGCGGTCCTGGGCCGAGGCGGTCTCGGAGCTCACCAGCCTGCATCCCGAGCTCTCGGAGCTGATCGAGGCCTATGACAGCAGTTGGCTGAAGACGATCAAGGGAATCTTCGAGGACACCGCCGCCGTACTCACGGACGTGCGCGCGCTCGGGCTTCCGACGTACGCGCTGACGAACTTCTCCGGGGAGAAGTGGGAGGTGGCGAAGGAGGCGTTCCCGATTCTGACCCAGTTCGACGGGGAGGTCGTGTCGGGCGTCGAGCAGACGGTGAAGCCGGACGAGAAGATCTACCGCATCCTGATCGACCGGTTCGACCTCGATCCCGCCCGCACGTTCTACACCGACGACATGCAGTACAACGTGGATGGCGCTCGGGCCGTTGGGCTGGATGCCGAACTCTTCACCGGTGCCGCAAACCTCCGCGAGCAGCTCCGGGCCCGCGGCCTGGCCGTCTAGACTGCGGCCGAAAAGGCTTCCGTGTAGGTCGGTGTCTTGGCCAGGTACGCCGTCTCCACGTAGACGGTGTTGTTCTGGCAGGTCAGCGGCGTGAGGGCCGCACCCGCCGGCGTGGTGTAGATGGGCTGGGGATGCGGCAGCCCGGGACGCCAGCGATTGATCGCGTAGGTCTCGGCGCCCGCCTTGACGGCCCTGGTCTCCCAGAGAATCCAGTTGCCGCAGGCAAGGATCGTGTCGGTGACGACCGTGCCGAGAGCTCGGGCGGGGGAGTCGCCGGATTCACGGACGTAGGCCTTGCTCTGGTACTGATCCGGATCGGAGGCGCCGACCTCGGACCATACCGTTGCCCCACGCAAGGAAGCGCCGCTCCACTGCAGGCAGTTCGTTGCTGCCGGCACCGGACGGACCGCGCCGCCGGAAAGCGTTGCGGTGTAGAGGCTTTTGCAGCGCTGAGCGGTTTCGGGTGCGGTGATCTCGCTGAACGTCACAGTGTCGGTCGACACCACCGGATCCGCGATGTACCCGGGTGCCGCGACACACGTGACTGTGCGGGACTTGAGGGTCGCCAGGTCGGCGAGGATCAGGCAGGAGCGGTTCTTGGCGTCGGTGGTGGTGTACGCGAAGGTCCCGTCGTACGCACCGATCTCGGGCTCGGACACCGGTGGTAGCGAGCCGAGGCTGGTGGTGTGGCCAGTCGTGAGGTCGTAGCGGAAGATCTTGATCTCCGGGTCCGGGCCGTCGGAGCGGATGTCCTCGATCAAGGCCCAGTGGTCGTCGATCACGACCGGGGACTGCGCGACGAATCCGGCCGCCGGGGTGTGCCGGACCACGGGCTTCTGGGTGGTCCGGCTCAGCACCGTGGTGATGCCGGCGTCGTCACTGCCGCGGGTGACGACGTACTTGCTCTGCTGGGTGACCAGGTGCAGACCGTCCACCGGTTGCCGCATCACCTTCGCCCACACTGGGACCGCCGTCCCCGAGTCGGTAGGGCGGCTTGGGGTGCTGCTTGGTGTCTTCGTCGCTGTGCTCGGCATCGACGGGGACGGCGTCTCCTGGCCGGAGTCGTCGGTCGACGAGGAGCATCCGGCCAGGAGCAGGACGGAGACGATGCCTACAGCAACGGTGGTACGGCGCACGCCGGCATCACAACCCTATGTTCTTGAAGGAATTGGCCAGGGTCGCGTTGAACAGCGCGCTCGCCGGGATGTTCTTCGGGCCGTCGGTCACGTTGCCGCGGCTGTTGAACCGGCGTTCGTTGAACACCTCGAAGATCGCGATCGTGCCGTTCGCCTTGTCGTAGCCGCGACCGACCTGGTAGTGACCGCTGTGGTTGAAGGCGAGGTACGGGAAGTACCGCTTCAGCAGCTGGACGTGCTCGATCACCGGTGCCTTGTAGACGCCGAGGTGCTTCTGGTGCACGGTGAAGAAGGTCTGCGCGTTCCAGTCGGACACGTTCTGCACGACGTACGGGCCGGCGGCCTTCGGCCAGGTCGTCTTCAGATTGGTCTGCCGGACCATCGCGGAGATCGCCGTACCGCCGCTGCTCGAGCCGAGGTCCTTCGCCCAGGACGCCTGGGTGTCCTTCTGGTTGTCGTCGGCCCAGTCGATGGACTGGAACGTCGCCGGACCACACCAGTACCCCTTCTCCTGCGAGGTCTGGAACCCCTTCATGATGTACGCCGAAGCCGGCACCTTCACCGGAGCAGGAGCCGCGGGCTTCGTGGGCGTCGGCACGGGAGTCGGCGTGGTCTGGGTCGGAACACTCCGCGTCGGAGTCGGTGTCGGCGTAGGTGTCGGGGCTGCCGTCGGGGTTGTCGGAGTCGACCCGCTCGACTGCGCGTCCTCGCCGGCTGTGCCCGTGATCGACGCCGGCGATCCGCCCGCCGCGAGGAGACGTAGCTCCTTGGCTTTGGCCCGTCCGCCCCACGCGGCCTGCATCTCGTCCAGCTCGGCGGTCACGCGCGTGCCCTTCGGCATCGCCGCTCGCTCCGCCACGAACGCCTCCGGAGTCAGATCACCCGTGGCGATGTCCTGCTCGACGCCAACCTCGCCCTCGGACTGCGCCTGCTGGTCCGGTGGGCTGAGCGTGGCCTGGAGCTGGGCTCCGGTCGGCAGCTGATCGACGAAGCCGAGGCCGAGGCAGTAGTTCTCCTCGTCGAGCTTGAAGCACCGCATGATCGATGAGGCCTGCGCGGACGTGTCGGCCGCGCGGAGCTGGAGGTCGCCTGGCGAGGTGTCGGTCACCTGCTTGACCACGTCGCTCCACGACCGCGCGGCCGGCTGCTCGGGAACGGGATCGCTCGGCGAGGCCGTCGCGGTGGGAGTCGAGGTCGGCGCCGGCGCGGGCTCGACCGGGGTCGAGTCCACCGGAGCTGGGTCTGCCTGAGGCTTGTCCGCCTGAGTTGGTGCCACGCTCGGGGGTGGCGAAACGACGGTCCGCGGTCCGGAGAACTCCGGGTCGCGCGGCTGGTACGCATCGGCTGTCTGGGTCGTCTGGGCCATGAGGGGTGCCTGGGCCAAGAGTGCACCCAGGAGGATCAGAGTTGCCCCCCGTGCTGCTGTGGGCATTGGGTCTCCCGTTGGGCGTGTGACGGTAGTGACTGTGGGTACGCCTGGGAACACAGTACGTGCTTGTGGCAACAATGTGGAGAGGCCCTAGGCCCCGAATCGACTCCGGGCGCGCACTAGACTCGGTTGGTCCCGGTCCGTGGAACGCTGTGGAGAGTCTGTGTCGGTCCAACCCATCCGCCTGTTCGGCGACCCTGTCCTGCTCACGAAGGCCGAGCCGGTCGTCGACTTCGACGCCGAGTTGCGCCGCCTGGTCGCGAACCTGACCGACACCATGCAGGACGCGCCCGGATCCGGCCTGGCCGCGCCGCAGATCGGGGTCGGTCTGCGCGTGTTCACCTACCACGTCGAGGGCGAGCTCGGACACCTGATCAACCCGGAGCTGACGCTGTCGGCCGACGACCAGTTCGGCCCGGAAGGCTGCCTCTCGATCCCCGGCCTGACCTTCGACTGCCGCCGCGCCCAGTCCGTGATCGCCAAGGGCTTCACCATGTACGGCGACCCCGTGGTGATCGAGGGATCCGACCAGCTCGCCCGCTGCATCCAGCACGAGACCGACCACCTGGACGGCATCCTGTTCATCGACCGGCTCGACACCGTGACCCGCAAACAGGCGATGAAGGCGATCCGGGAGTCGGAGTGGTCCGGTCTGGCCGGCCCGCCGCAGCTCAAGGTCTCGCCGCACCCAACGAACGGATTTGGTCTGTGAGACTCGTCTTCGCCGGTACGCCGGAGCCCGCCGTCACCGCCCTCCGGGCGATCGTTGCCAGCCGCCACGAACTCGTCGGCGTCGTCACCCGCCCGGACGCGCCGGCCGGCCGCGGCCGCAAACTGGTCGCCTCGCCGGTCGCGCAGTACGCCGAAGAGCTCGGCGGGATCGAGATCCTCAAGCCGGTGAAGCCGCGTGACCCGGACTTCCTGGCCCGGCTGGCCGAGATCGCGCCGGACTGCTGCCCGGTCGTCGCGTACGGCGGTCTGCTGCCGCAGGCGGCCCTGGACATCCCACCGCACGGGTGGATCAATCTGCATTTCTCGGTGCTGCCTGCCTGGCGTGGTGCCGCGCCCGTGCAGCACTCGATCATCTCCGGTGACGACGTGACGGGTGCGAGCACGTTCCGGATCGTCAAGGCGCTCGATGCCGGCCCGGTGTACGGCGTACTGACCGAGCCGATCGGACCCGAGGACACCGCTGGCGATCTGCTCGACCGGCTGGCGGTGTCTGGTTCGAAGCTTCTCGTCGACACGTTGGACGGGATCGAGGCGGGCGTTCTGGAGGCTCGTGAGCAGCCGGAAGACGGGGTCACGCTGGCGCCGAAGCTCACGGTCGAGGATGCCGAGCTGGATCTGACCGCGCCCGCCCAGCGGGTGGATCGGTTGGTGCGTGGGTGCAACCCGGCGCCGGGGGCGTGGACGACGTTCCGGGGTGAGCGGTTGAAGGTGCTCGCGGTCCGGCTGACCGACGAAGAGCTCAAGCCCGGTGAGCTGCAGGCGAGCAAGTCGAGCGTGAAGGTCGGCACGGGGAGCAAGGCGGTCGAGCTGGTGACGGTTCAGCCGCAGGGCAAGAAGCCGATGCCCGCGGCCGACTGGGCGCGCGGTGTGCGGCTCGCCGACGAGGATCACCTGGGGCCGGTCGCGTGACTGATCGGTCTCCTCGGAATCGGGCGCCGCAGCGGCGGCCGGACAAGGTTCGGCAGGTTGCTTATCGGGTGATCCGGCAGGTCAACGGCGAGAGCGGGTACGCGAATCTCGTTCTGAACAAGGCGCTTCGTGAGGAGCGGCTGAGCGGTCGGGACGCGGCATTCTGCACCGAGCTGGTGCACGGCACGCTGCGCTGGCAGGGCACGTACGACGCCTTCCTCGCGCGCAGCGTCTCCCGCCCGCTGGCCGACGTCGATCCCGACCTCCTGGATCTGCTCCGCCTCGGCGCGCACCAACTCCTGCGCATGCGAGTCGACTCGTACGCCGCGGTGAACGAGATGGTCACCCTCACCCGCGCCGAGATCGGCCAGAAACGCAGCGGCATCGTCAACGCCGTCCTCCGCAAAATCAGCCAACGCACCCTCGACCAGTGGATCACCACCGTCGCACCACCTGTCGAAGAAGACGCCTTCGGCTACCTGGCTATCGCCAAAGCACATCCCCGGTGGGTGATCGAGGCGTTCGATCGAGCCCTTGAAGACCAGGGACAGGCTGCAGGGCTGGAGCGGTTGTTGGATGTTGATAACGAGGCTCCGCGGGTGACGTTGGTGGCTCGGCCCGGGGTGGCTGATTTGGGGGAATTGGTTGCGGTGGGGGCTACGCCTGGGCGGTGGTCGCCGTATGCGGCTGTGCTGCAGGGTGGTGGGGATCCTGGGCGGATTGATGCGGTGGCTACTGGTCGGGCGGGAGTGCAGGACGAGGGGTCGCAGTTGGTGGCGATTGCGCTGGCTTCGGCGCCGATCGAGGGCACGGATGCGAGCTGGCTTGATTTGTGCGCGGGACCGGGTGGGAAGTCGGCGTTGCTTGCCGCTCTGGTCAACGAGCGCGAGGGGCAGCTGACCGCGGTTGAGCCGCTCAAGCATCGAGCTGAGCTGGTGCGGGCGAACCTGCGAGCGATCCCCGGTGACCACAAGGTGCTCGTCGGTGACGGGACCAAGCCGACCTGGCCGGCCGGCTCCTACGATCGCGTCCTGGCGGACGTCCCGTGTACCGGGCTGGGAGCGCTCCGACGCCGTCCAGAAGCACGATGGCGTCGTACGCCGGAAGACGTCAAGGAGCTGCGGCCGCTGCAGGAGGACCTGCTGGACTCGGCGATCACCTCGGTCCGACCGGGCGGTGTGGTCGCGTACGTGACCTGCTCTCCGCACCCCGACGAGACCCGTGGCGTGGTCGACGCCGTACTGGGTCGGCGCGACGATGCCACCCTCGAGGACGCGCGCCCGCTGTTCCCGGGCGTACCGGAGCTCGGCGCGGGTCCCGACGTACAACTGTGGCCGCACCTGCACGGGACCGACGCGATGTATCTGGCGCTGATTCGGCGTTCCTAGGCTGGACCCCACTGTCAGGTGCAACCGATCGAACGGTCATGATAGTGACGTGACAGCGACCGCGATCCGACCGACCTCGACGCGCCGGCACCACGTCATCGGCCTGGGTGCGGCCTTCGGTATCGGTCTGCTCGTCGCGGTGCAGTCCCGCATCAACGGCGAGCTCGGCCACGTCCTCGGTGACGGCGTCGCGGCCGCCACCATCTCGTTCGGCACCGGTCTGCTCATCCTGCTGCTCGGTGCGGCGTTGATCCCGCCGATCCGCGCCGCGCTGAACCGGGTCTGGCAGACGATCCGCCAGCCGGGCCACGATCGCCCGGTGAGCGGTCTACGCGGCCTGCGATGGTGGCAATGCCTCGGCGGGCTCGCCGGTGCCTACCTGGTCACCACCCAGTCGATCACCGTCTCCGTGATCGGCGTCGCGGTCTTCACCGTCGCGGGCGTCGCCGGCCAAGCGGTCAGCAGCCTGGTGGTCGACCGCCTCGGCTTCGGACCGGCCGGTCCACAACCGTTCACCACGCTGCGCGTCGTCGGCTCGGCGATCGCGGTGGTTGCCGTCGTACTCGCGGTGTCGGACCAACTGCGCCATCCACACGGCCTGCTCCTCGCCATCCTGCCTGCACTCGGTGGCGTCGGCACCGCGGTCCAGCAAGCCATCAACGGCCGGGTCGCGCGCACCGCCGGGCCGAACACGTACGGCGCAGTCGCCGCCGGTGTGGTCAACTTCTTGGTCGGGTTCGCCGCGCTCGTCGTCGTCCTCCTCATCGACCTCGTCTTCCGAGGAGCACCGCACCACCTCCCGACCGAGCCCTGGCTCTACTTCGGCGGCTCGTGCGGAGTGATCTTCATCAGCGCGGCAGCGGCTGTGGTCCGCGTGGTCGGGGTGTTCGTGCTCGGGCTCGCGACCATCGCGGGTCAGCTGATCGCGAGCCTGTTCATCGACCTGTTCATCCCGGCGGCCGACAAGCCGGTCACGCTCCCGGTCGTCGCCGGCACCTTGCTCGCCCTGGTCGCCGTCGTGGTCGCCGCGGTCCCCAACCTGCGCCGCGCTTAGGCGGCAGCTTCCACCACGACACCCTGCTTACGTCGCAGTGACCCCAGCAGACCCTGCGAGACCGCGACCCCGAGCAGTACGACGAGACCGCCGACCGGCTGGTACCAGGTGATGTGCTCGTGCAGCACGACGACGCCGACGATGATCGAGAAGATCGGCATCAGGTACGTCACCATCGAGGACCTGCTCGCGCCGATCAGCCGGATGTTCCGCATCGCCAGGACGAACGCGAGCCCGCTGCCGAGGGCGCCCAGTGCGACCACGCTCAGCACCACGTTCAGCGACAACGTCCACGGCATCGGCGGCGCCTGCCGGGTCGCGATCGGCGCCACGATCGCCAGCTGAACCGTTGCACACAGCAACAAGGTCGCCGACAACGCCGTTCCGGACAAGGCGGTCCCCGCGAGGAACCGCTTCTGGTATGGAATCGCCAGCCCGTAGAAGACCGCCGCGAGCATGCACAACCCTTGCCCGAGCAGATCCGCGCCACCCTCGATCCGCCAGGCGCCGAGGACGACGAGCATCCCGGCGAACCCGACCAGCAGCCCGACCACCTTCTGCGGCGAGAACCTCTCGGTCCGGAACAGCAGCACCGCGATCGGGAGCACGATCAGCGGGGTGATCCCGTTCCAGATCCCGGCCAGCAGGGACGGGATGCGCTGCTCGCCGTACCCGAACAGCGTCCACGGGACCGCTGACCCGATCGCGCCGGCCACGAACGAATGCGCCCAGACCCGCCGGCTGCGCGGCAGCGCCTCGCGCTTCACCGCGAGGATCGCGAGCAGTACGACGGCGCCCGCGACGACTCGTCCGAGCGCCAGGTAGAGCGGCGGGAGCTCCCGCACGCCGACGGAGATGAAGAGAAAGCTGCAGCCCCAGATCGCGGCCAGGGCCAGCATCGTCGGGAGCCAGGTCTGGACGGGAGGCTTGTCAGGAGTCGTCACGGTGCTCACTCCTGACATCCTGCACTACCGCACCGACATTCCGGAGACTTTTATCCGGGATCGGGCAGCGCGAGGTGAGAAATGGACAACCGATAGCAGGAGGGTCCTCGCCGGGAGAGGATGGCGGGTATGGGTGCCTTCGATGTCATCGCCGTCCGGAAGCAGTTCCCCGCGCTGGATGAGGGTGCCGCGCACTTCGACGGGCCAGGCGGGTCCCAGACGCCGCAAGTCGTCGCCGACGCGGTCTCCCGGACGCTCACATCGGCATTGTCGAACCGCGGCACGCTCACCCCATCCGAACGGCGGGCTACCGAGGTCGTCGTGTCGGCTCGCCAGGCGGTGGCCGATCTGCTCGGGACGCAGCAGGACGGGATCGTGTTCGGCCGCAGCATGACCCAACTGACGTACGACTTCTCCCGCACGCTCGCCAAGAGCTGGTCCGAGGGCGACGAGATCATCGTGAGCCGCCTCGACCACGATGCCAACGTTCGTCCGTGGGTGCAGGCCGCCGAGGCTGCCGGTGCGACCGTGAAATGGCTCGGCTTCGACCCGGCGACCTCCGAGCTGGACGACATCGCGCCGCTGCTGACCGACCGCACCCGGTTGGTCGCGGTCACCGGCGCATCCAATCTGCTTGGCACTCGGCCGGAGGTCGAACGGATCGCGGATCAGGTCCACCAGGCCGGCGCACTGATCTACGTCGACGGAGTTCACCTCACTGCGCACGCGTCGGTGGACGCGTCGTACGCCGACTTCTACGTGTGCTCGCCGTACAAGTTCTTCGGGCCGCATCTTGGTGCCTTGACCGCGAAGCCCGAGCTGCTGGAGACGCTGCGGCCGGACAAGCTGCTGCCGTCGACGAACGACGTACCGGAGCGGTTCGAGTTCGGCACGCTGCCGTACGAGCTGCTGGCCGGGACGACCGCGGCCGTGGACTTCCTCGCGAGTCTGGGTGGCGCGGGGGCGAGTCGACGGGAGCGGCTGGTCGGCTCGTTGCAGTTGGTCGAGGAGTACGAAGACAGCCTGTTGGTCGATCTCGAGTCTCGCCTGGCTGCGATCCCCGGGATCACGCTCTACGGCCACGCGGCTCGCCGTACGCCGACCCTTCTGTTCAGTCTCGACGGTCACTCGCCGGCCGCGGTTTCCGAGCATCTCGCGAAGGCGGGAGTGAACGCACCGGCCGGATCGTTCTACGCCTACGAGCCGGCCCGCCACCTGGGTCTCGGTCCCGCCGGAGCCGTCCGCGCCGGGCTCGCGCCGTACGTCGACCAGGCAGACGTGGACCGGCTGGTCACGGCGGTCGAGAGTCTTGACCGTTCTTCCGAGCACTAACTAACGTCTGTGGGGAAAGTAATCTTCGAGGGAGCCGAGTGAGAGCACCGAACGCCGTCTTCGTCCAGGCGAACCCCTCGGACGGGCTGACCGCCGCCGTCCGCATCGGCCCCGGGTGGTCGGCGAGTGGCGTCGAGGTCGGCTGGTCGGACGGCGTCGTCGAGGTCACCGCCGCGACGATCTGCCGGGTCGCGCTCCGCTGGTCCGAGCCCGTGCCCGCCGACGCGACCATCCTCGGCGACGCCTGGGAACGCTCGTACGGAGATCTGCAGTGGCGGCACCACCAACCCGAGCGGTTCCTGCCGTGGTACTTCCTCGCCCACGATCCCGGCACGGGGACAACGAGCGGCGCGGGCGTCGACGTACAGCCGAACGCGTTCTGCTCGTGGACCGTCGACCTCGACGGCTTCACGCTCTGGCTCGACCTGCGCAACGGCGGCGGCCCGACCCAGTTGAACGGGCGGACCGTGACTGCAGCGTCCGTCCGAACCTTCGAAGACCGCGGCACACCGTGGCAGACACTGAACGCGGCAGTCGCCACCATGAGCACCCGGCTACCGGCGCGACCTGAGCCCGCGCCGGTAGTCGGGGCCAACAACTGGTACTACGCGTACGGCGAGAACTTCGACGAGAAGGCGGTCCTCCAGGACGCGACCACGATCGTCGAGCTCGCCGACGGGCACCCGGTCAAACCGTTCAGCGTCGTCGACGACGGGTGGTATCCGGGCGGCAACGCGTCCGGTGGTCCCTGGGACACCGGCACGCCAGGTGTCTTCGACGACCTGGCCGGCACGGCGGCCGCGATCAAGGCGATCGGGGCTCGGCCGGGGTTGTGGTTCCGGCCGCTGCTGATGCGCGCGTCCACCCGGTGGGCCAGTTCAGGTCCGCACGACAAACCCGGGCGCGCGCTCGATCCGTCGTACCCGGAGGTGCTGGACCAGGTCCGCGCGGACCTGCAGCGGTTCAAGGGCTGGGGGTTCGAGCTGGTGAAGCACGACTTCAGCACGTACGACGTCTTCGGCCGGTTCGGGCCGGCGATGGGGTCGCGCCTGACGAGCGACGGGTGGCAGCTCCACGATCCGACTCGGACCACGGCCGAGATCGTGCTCGCGTTCTACCGCGAGATCCGGTCCGCGGCGAACGACGTCGTACTGATCGGCTGCAACACGGTCGGGCATCTTGCCGCCGGGCTGGTCGACGTCCAACGGACCGGGGACGACACGTCCGGTCGGGACTGGGAGCGGACTCGGAAGATGGGCGTGAACACGCTCGCGTTCCGCCTGCCGCAGCACAACCGGTTCTTCACCGTGGACGCCGACTGCGTCCCGAGTACTCCGCAGACGCCGTGGGAGCTCAACCAGCGCTTCCTGGATCTGGTCGCCCGATCGGGCACCGCGCTGTTCCTGTCGATCGATCCAACCACGCGCACGGATCGGTCGGACCAGGCGCTGCGAGACGGTATACATTTGGCGCTCAGTGGTGGCGACGCGTCGGGAATCGAGCCGCTGGACTGGCTCGTGAACACCACCCCCAATCGGTGGCGGACGGGGGCCGAGTCGCTGCACTACGACTGGTCGCGTCCGTGGGGTGCGGATCCACGTGCGGACTGACAGTGTTGGTGACTGTGTTCATTGACTGGGGGAGTTTGTGAGCGTACGCCGGGGCACGAACCTCGATCGCGTCGGCGGCTTCAACGACGCGGTCGTGCTGGACGCGATCCGGCGCAGTGAGCACCTGAGCCGCGTCGAGCTGGCCGAGGTGACGGGCCTGTCCGGGCAGGCGATCTCGAACATCATCCGCAGGCTCCTCGTGGCCGGCCTCGTGCGCGAAGCGGGCCGCTTGCGAGGCGCCGGCCTCGGCAAGCCGCGCACGCTCCTCGAGCTCGAACCCACCGGCCAGTACGCCGTCGGTGTCCACCTCGACCCAGCCGTCGTCACCGTCGTACTGCTCGATCTCACCGGCGACGTGATCGCGCGCCGCCGGGTCGAGACGCCGTACGCCGACGACCCCGTCGTACTCATCGACGGCATCGGCTCGATGATCGAGGACGTGATCATCGCGGCCGAGGCACCGCGCGACCGGATCATCGGGGTCGGGATCGCCGCGCCGGGTCCGGTCGATGTGGACCGCGGGGTCGTGGTCGATCCGCCGAACCTGTCCGCCTGGCACCTCGTGCCGCTGCGCGACGAGCTGCACGAACGAACCGGACTGCCGGTGTTGCTGGACAAGGATGTGACTGCCGCCGCAGCCGCCGAGAAGTGGGCCGGGGGAGGCGGGAGCTTCGTCTTCTTCTACCTCGGGACCGGCGTGGGTGCGGGCCTGGTGATCGGTGACGAGGTCGTCCGCGGAGCGTCCAGCAACGTCGGCGAGATCGGCCACGTGATCGTCGAACCGGACGGACCGGTCTGCTTCTGCGGGCGACGCGGGTGTGTCGGTCCGACCAGTCAACCGCGATACCTCGTGCAGCAGGCGATCCAGGCCGGAGTGGTTGCCCAGGGCATCGACCTCGAGGACCGCCGGGCGGTGGATGCAGCCCTCGCCCAGCTGTGTGCGGACGCGGCGGCGGGCCCGGGTGCGGCGCGTGAGATCCTGACCGCATTGGCCGGGCGGATCGCCAAAGTGGTCGAGGACATCGCGAACCTGCTGGACCTGGAGCGCGTGGTGTTCGGTGGTCCACACTGGGAGGAGCTCGCGCCGTTGCTGGCCGACGGTGTCCGGGCCGCGCTGGACGGACGCTTCCTGGTCCGGGCGGTGCACCCGTTCGACGTCGCCGGTACGGCGCTCGGCGTCGATGTCGCCGCGATCGGGGCGGCCAGCCTGGTGCTCGGCCAGACGTTCTCGCCGAATCCTTCGGTGTTGCCCCCAGTGTTCATGGAAAGCCGCGAACTCGCCGCTGAAAGGTGACTGTGTTGATGATCGATCCCGAGGTCCTGGCCCGGGCCACCGCGGCGGTACAGCGGGCGACCGGCGACGAGACGATCGCGGAGATGTTCCGGGCCTCGATGGCCGAGAACCTGCCCGCTGTCGCGGAGCGGTTGCCGGACGGGACGACGTTCGTACTGACCGGGGACATCCCGGCGATGTGGCTGCGTGACTCCGCCGCTCAGCTCCGGCCGTATCTGCTGCTGTGCAAGGACGATCCGGCGCTGCAGGAGGTGCTGATCGGCGTGCTGCACCGGCAGCTCGAGTACGTCGTACTCGATCCGTATGCGAACGCCTTCAACCGCGAGGCGAACGGCGCCGGGCACATCCACGACGAGACCGAGATGTCGCCGTGGGTGTGGGAACGCAAGTACGAGATCGACTCGCTGTGCTTCCCGCTCGAGCTCGCGTACCGGTTGTGGCGCATCACCGGACGGGCCGACGTGATCGACGAGCGCCTGCGGGCCGCGGGGTTGGCGATCATCGAGCTGTGGACGGTGGAACAGGATCACGAGGCGAGGTCGCCGTACCGGTTCCAGCGGCACCACTCGGTGCCGTCGGACACGCTGGTGCGTGACGGTCGTGGTCGGCCGACGCAGCCGACGGGGATGTCGTGGAGTGCGTTCCGGCCCAGTGACGATGCGACGGAGCTCGGGTTCAACGTGCCCGGGAACATGTTCGCGTCGGTCGTTCTCGGGTATTTGCAGGAGATGGCGGCCGAGGTGTTCGGGGACGAGTCGCTGGCGGCGCGGGCCAAGGAGCTCAAGGCCGGCATCGACGACGGCATCGCCCGGTACGGCGCTGTCGACCACCCGGTGCATGGGCGCGTGTACGCGTATGAGGTCGACGGCACCGGCGACGCGTTGCTGATGGACGACGCGAACATGCCAAGCCTGCTGGGGATCCCGCTCACCGGGTACGCTGCCGCCGACGATCCGACGTACCTGGCGACCCGGAAGCTGCTGCTCAGCCCGGAGAACCCGTACTACTACAGCGGCACCCACGCAGCCGGCATCGGCAGCCCGCACACTCCACCCAACTACATCTGGCACATCGCCCTCGCCGTACAAGGCCTGTCCAGCACGTCCGCCGACGAACGCCAGCACCTCCTCGAGCTCCTCCGAGACACCACCGGCGGCACTGGCAAAATGCACGAGGGCTTCGACGTCAACGACCCCACCCACTACACCCGAGAGTGGTTCTCCTGGGCCAACGCCATGTTCTGCGAACTAGCCCTCGCCCACGCCGGAGTTGAGTAAGCACGAGCGGACACCCCTCCGCGGCGGTTGACTTCTACCGCCTCCGGCGGCGCGCGCGGACTGGTGTCCGGCCGCTCACCTGGTCTGCGCCGAACCCGGGCGGGGTTCGCCTTGTGGGGAAGGGGTTTGGGAGGATCTTCAGCCCGGAACGGGAAGAGATCCGCCCCAACGTGGGTGTTGCGGATCGGTGGATCAGCAGATGGAAGGTTCTGTCCGGGGGTGAGATTAGGTGATGTCTCGGCGGCGGGTGGACCAGGCTGCCAAGGTGGCGAAGATTGTGCTGTAGAGCAACAGAGTCAGCAGGGCTCGGCCGCCGCCTACTGCGTCCCTGACTCCGGGTGGGGCGCTGTCGGCGGACATGCCGGTGAGGCTGAGGACGAGGGATCCGGCGTTGGTGCCGGGGAGGACGTTGGCCAGGAACTTGAGGCTTGGCAGGAGGCTGTTGACCACGCCTGCGAGCAGGGTTTCGATGCCCAGGATCCAGACGACGCCCAGGCCGATCGGTAGCGCTACGTTGCGGAAGGCAACGGCTAGGAGGGCGCCGGCCAGGCACCACATCATCAGCACCAGCCAGCCGCCGGCCAGACCCTTCACGAGTGCCGAAGGACCCGGCCAGTTCATCGAACCGCCTTCTGCGGCGGCGATTCCGATGCTGCAGAGTGCACACGCGACGAAGATTCCGAGCACCCAAACGAGGATTATGGTCGCGAGGGCGAGGAACTGCGACGCCAGCACCGTGCCACGGCCGGGGCGTTGGGTCAGGATCGTCTTGAGCGTGCCCCAGGTGTACTCACCGCCGATGACGATCGCGCCCAGGACCAGCGCGAGGGCGCCGGCGAAGATCGGGTAGCCGCCGATCGTGTTGTCCAGGACGCGTGCAGGCAGCATCCCGCGGAGGATCTCGCCGCGCGGAATCCCAGTGGTCTCCGGGTTGTCGTCGCCGGTCGCATAACCCAGGTACGGCAGGACGTAGCCGAAGATGAGACTCAGCACCAGCCCGGCGCCGAAGAGCACCCAGACCGCTGATCGCTTGCGGAGCTTCAGCACCTCGGCTCGGTAGCTACCCAACATCGGCCTTCTCCTTCGTGGTGGTGAGCTCGAAGAAGATGTCCTCCAGAGCCCGTTCGGTGCTGTGCAGCTCGGACACCGCGATGCCGGCCTCGACCAGGACCCGGTTCACGTCGGCGGCCTTGCCCGGTTCCACTTGCACCCGCAGCGTGTCGTCGTACTGATGAACCGCGCCGAAGCCGGCCAGGATCGCCTGAGCCTTGTCCTTGGGCGTCGCCCGGACGACGAGCTCCTGTTCGGCGCGCAGGTCCTCGACGTTGTGCTCGGCAACCATTCGGCCGGAGTTGATGATGCCGACCCGATCGCAGATCTGTTGCACCTCACCGAGCAGATGACTGGACAGCAGGACGGTCCGGCCGTCGGAGCCGAGCTCGCGAATCAGCCGGCGCATGTCCCGCATGCCCGCCGGGTCGAGCCCGTTCGTCGGCTCGTCGAGGATCACCAGCTCGGGATCCTTCAACAGCGCGGCCGCGACCCCGAGCCGCTGCTTCATCCCCAGGGAGTACGTCGAGAAGCGGTCCCGCGCCCGGTCCGCGAGATCAACCAGCTCGAGGACCTCATTGACCTTCGCCCGCGGCACGTCGGCGTACTCGGCCAGCAATCTCAGGTTGTCCAGCCCGGACAGGTACGGATAGAACGCCGGCGACTCGATCATCGACCCGGTCCGCCCGAGGACGTCGGCCTGCCCCGGCCGCCCCCCGAGCACCCGCACGCTCCCACTGGTCGGCGCGATCAACCCGGTCAGTATCCGCAGAGTTGTCGTCTTGCCCGCACCGTTCGGCCCGAGAAACCCGTAGACCTCTCCAGGCAAAACTGTCAGATCGACACCATCGACCGCGAGGGTGTCGCCATAGCGTTTCGTCAGCCCTGTCACCTCTACCAACGCATCCATACGACGAGCCTGCCGGTCGCACCCCCGCCAGCACGTCGCCCAGCAGGAGTCACTGCGTCTACCTCAGCTGGAGTACTGGGCCTGGCCCTGTGGAGGTGTTTCATGGTGCCGGGAGGGGATCATGGCCAAAGGAACCGGCACGCACACTCGCCGCTCAGTCATCCTGGCGGTCGTCTTCGCGGCAGTGACGGCGTGGATCTGGTGGAGCCTGCGGCCCGGCTACAGGCCACGCTGCGGTCTCAAGCCGATGTACCCGGGCGACAGCTGCATCAGCTACGGCTCAGGCGGAGGTGGCGGTACCTACAACGAATTGGTCCACGCCCACTACCACGACTTCCGCATCCTCTTCTGGATCGGCCTGGCCCTGACGCTGTTGTTCGTCGGCCTCGCGATCCGCGCATTCGTCCGCGGCCGCCGCCCGCGAGCCCGCCGATAGCTGAGGGTCAGCCGAGCCAGCCCGGGCGGACGAGGCCGGTCTGGTAGGCGACCACGACGAGTTGGGCGCGGTCGCGGACGCCCAGTTTGATCATGGCTCGGCTGACGTGGGTTTTGGCCGTGGCGGGGCTGAGCACGAGTCGCTCGGCGATCTCGTCGTTCGAGAGGCCCTCGCCGACAAGCGCGACGATCTCCCGCTCGCGTTCGGTCAGTACGTCGAGCTCCTTGCTGGCATGGGGTTGCCGGCTCCGCGACGCGAACTCGGCGACGAGTCGCCGCGTGACGCCGGGGGAGAGGAGCGCATCGCCCCGCGCGACCACCCGGACCGCGTACAGCAGCTCGACGGGCTCGGTGTCCTTCACCAGGAATCCGCTGGCCCCGACCCGCAGCGCCTCGAACACGTACTCATCGAGGTCGAACGTCGTCAGGATCACCACATGCACGTCGGTCAGCTCAGGGTCCGCGCCGATCGTGCGAGTCGCCTCCAACCCATCGGTGCCGGGCATCCGGATGTCCATCAGTACCACGTCGGGCTTCTCCGCCCGCGCCACCCGGACCGCTTCGGCTCCGTCGGACACCTCGCCGACCACGGTGATGTCGTCCTCGGAGTTCAGCAACGACCGGAACCCCGCTCGCACCAACGCCTGGTCGTCTGCCAGCAGCACCCTGATCATGCGCCCACGTTAAAGCATCGTTCAGGCCAGGCCGGCGTCGTGGGCGAGCAGGGCGATCTGGGTCCGGTTGCCGAGCTCGAGCTTGGTGAGGATGTGCGAGATGTGCGCCTTCACCGTCGCCAGGCTCATGTAGAGCTCCGACGCGATCTGCGCGTTCGCCTTGCCCTGGGCGACGGCCAGCATCACGTCGTACTCGCGCGGTGACAGTCGCTGCAGCGACTGCTGCGCAACGGTGTGTGCATCGGCCTGGGTCGCGGCTCGGTCCATCAAGCGCCGGGTGATCGCAGGCGACAGAATCGGGTCTCCGGCCGCGACTCGCCGTACGGCGTCGACGATCTGGGCAGGCGGGGTGTCCTTCAGCAGAAACCCGCTCGCTCCCGCGCGCAGGGCGTGCAGCACGTTCTCATCGGTGTCGAACGTCGTGAGCACGACGACCTCCGGTGGATTGGTCCGCGCCCGCAGCCGTCGGGTCGCGACGATCCCGTCCACACGCGGCATCCGCAGGTCCATCAGCACGATGTCGGGGAAGTGCGCGTCCACCGCGGCCGGGACCTCGTCGCCGTCCGCTGCCTGACCGACCACGGCGATCCCGTTCGCGCCGTCGAGCATCATCTCCAGACTCGCCCGCACGAGTGCGTCGTCGTCCACCACGAGTACCCGGATGATTGTCTCGGTCATGCGGGCCACGGTAGCGAGGCCTCGAGGCGGAAGCCGCCACCGGGGACCGGGCCGTGGTCCAGCGTGCCGCCGGCGAGCTGGACGCGCTCCGTCAATCCAACCAATCCGGTCCCGCTGCCCGGGGTGAGCGACGTTCCGTTCGAGGCCGGGTTGGTGAGTTCGATGCGCAGACCGTCGCCCGGCGCGCCGACCACCCTGATCGTGACCGGCCGCCCGGCCGCGTGCTTGCGCGCGTTGGTGAGCCCTTCCTGCACGATCCGGTACGCCGTCCGCCCGGTTGCCGGGGGCAACGAGGCGGCGTCGCCGACCGAGTCGTCGTACGCGATCGTCGTACCCGCCTCGCGCGACTCCTCCACCAGCGCGGGCAGATCGCCGAACGTCGGCTGCGGCCGCCCACCCGGGAGATCGTCGATCTCGGTGTCGCGCAGCACGCTGATCACCTCCCGCAGCTCGTCGAGTGCCTGATGCACCCCGGTGCGGATCACGCCGGCCGCCTTGGCCAACCGCTCCGGCGACGAATCCGGCCGATACTCCAGGGCCCCGGCGTACGTCGCGAGCAAGGACAGCCGGTGCGCGAGTACGTCGTGCATCTCGCGCGCCATCTGGGTCCGTTCGAGAGTGCGGGCCTCGGCGACCCGGCGACCCTGCTCGGCCTCGGCGCGGAGTGCGCGTTCACGCAGCGAGTTCAACACCCGTTGGCGTTCCTGGATCCACTGTCCCCAACCGAAGAGGGCCGCGTGGACGGCGACATCGAGGATCGCGAACCAGAGGAAAGGAAGGTTGCCGATCGGGTGCAGCCACCCTTGAAGGAGATGTGCCACGGCCGCCATCAGTGCAACCAGTCCGGCAGTCCGTGCGCGGAACCGGAACGCGATGGTCAGTGTGGTGGCGGTCGACGCCGGCGTTGCGGCAGGGGAGAGAACCACAAGCACCGCAAGCGCGATCGCCGTGGGTATCGGGCGGCGCGGCAGCAACAGCATCAGCCCCGACGCGACGACTGCGACCGCGATGTCGACCGCAAGCCACTTGTGGTGCGCGGGGTCGGACGCCCGTCCGATCAGCGTCATCGCCGACAACAGCCCGATGACGACGACCACCGACACGTTGGCAGCCCGGCTGGGCCGCCTCGTCACACAACTCTCCATGCCGCCGACCCTAGGCCGAGCCGCCCCGGCTCACCACCGACCAAAGTAGATGCCCCACCAACTCGCGGCCGATGCCCACACCCCTCACCGTCCAGGATCTTTGGCTCATCGCCACTCACCCAAGGAGCCCAGAAATGAGTCCCGAAATGTCCACCGCGAAGCCCGCCCTCAGCCCCGTCACTCCCGCCGATCCCAAGCCCGTTCGTGTCCCCGGCCGCAGCCGTCTGGCCGTCGTCGGGATCACCGTCGTCGCTGCGCTGGCCTGGTGGGCGATCCTCGCTCATGTCGCCGGCATCACGCTGGACGCTCGGCAGGGCAGCCTGATGCACATCGGCGCCGGCCAGGTCGTCTTCGCCTCCGCCGCGCTGGCCTTCCTCGGCTGGGGCCTGCTCGCGATCCTGGAGCGTCGTACGCCGAACGCCCGCACCGCCTGGACCGTCGTCGCCACGATCGTCTGCCTCACCTCACTCGGTAGCCCGCTCTCCGGCGGCATCGGTATCGGCGCCAAGCTCGGCCTCGCGTCCCTCCACCTCGTCGTCGGCGCGATCGTCGTCCTGGGCCTGCGTCGTACCGCCCTCAGCGCCGCCGAACGCTGCTAGTCCTGAAGCTGGGCAGCCTGGTAGAAGCCCCGGATATGCGCGGCCACCAACTCGGCCGCGCGATCCGGTTCACCGGTCCGGATCGCCGTCACGATCCCGCGATGCTCGGCCCGCAGCCTGACCGCGGTCGCCTCCCAGTCCGGCAGATTCGGTACGGCGGCCAGCACGTACTCATGAATCGCCGACCGCAACGACGTCATCACCGCGGCGATCAACACATTCCCCGCCAGCACCGACAACGCAACATGGAACTCCGCATCGAGCAGATGGAACTCCTCCGGCGAAAGCCCGGCCACATCCATCCGGTCCAGCAACTCCTCGGCCGCCTCGAGCTCATCGGCGGCCACGTCCCGCCCGGCGGCCTCGTGGGCCGACCATGACTCCAGCAGGATTCGAGTCTGTACGACGTCGCCCATCGGCAAATGATTCGTTGCCAAGTGCAACCGCAGTACCGCGGTCAACGGCGACACCGGCTCCGCCACGATCACCGCCCCCGCCTCGGGTCCGGACCCGGTCGCGGTCCGTACGACGCCCATCGCCTCGAGCACCCGGACCGCCTCCCGCACCGACGGCCGGCTGATCCCCAGTTGCTCGGCGAGCACCCGCTCACCCGGCAAGCGCCCGCCGATCCGCAGCCGCCCGGCCGCCAGATCCGCTTCGACCCGGTGCAGGACCACCTCGTAGTTCTTCACCCAGCTCCTCCCGACACCACTTGGTGGTCGACTCTACCCGTGTGGTCGGACCACAGGGTATGGTGTGGTCCGACCACATGATCCGGCGTGCCACGTCGTACCGCCCGATCGACCGTCCTGCCGGCCCCGGAGTGCTGATGACCGATCGCCAACTGCCCAAATGGTCCGAGCTCAAGCCGCTCCTGCGGACGAAGCCGATCGAGACGAACCCGACCGACCGTCGGCTCGCGAAGGCGCTCACCATCCCCGATCTGCGCTCGATCGCCAAGCGCCGTACGCCGCGCTCGGTCTTCGACTACACCGACGGCGCGGCCGAGTCGGAGATCAGCCTGCGCCGGTCCCGCCGGCTCTTCGCCGAGATGGAGCTGCAACCGTCGATCCTGCACGACGTCTCCGACATCGATCTCGGGACGTCGATCCTGGGACGACGCTCCGAGCTGCCGTTCGCGTTCGCGCCGACCGGGTTCACCCGGATGATGAACCACGAGGGCGAGACCGCGGTCGTCCGGGTGGCCGACCGGATCGGCATCCCGTACGCGCTGTCCACGATGGGCACGACGTCGATCGAGGATGTCGCCGCGGCGGCGCCGGACGCACGGAAGTGGTTCCAGCTGTACGTGTGGAAGGACCGGGACTCGGGGGAGGACCTGGTGAAGCGATCGGCCGCCTCCGGGTACGAGGCGCTGGTGCTGACCGTCGACGTACCGGTTGCTGGTGCCCGGCTTCGCGACACCCGCAACGGCTTCACGATCCCGCCGTCGCTGACCGCCAAGACCGTGCTCGACGCGTCGCTGCACCCGGCCTGGTGGGCGAACCTGTTGACCACACGGCCGCTGACGTTCGCGTCGCTGTCCAGCTGGGACGGGACTGTCGCCGACCTACTGGACGCGCTCTTCGACCCGACCATGACGATCGACGACCTGAGCTGGCTGCGGTCGATCTGGCACGGGCCGTTGATTGTCAAAGGCATCCAAACCGTCGAGGACGCCCGCCGCGTCGTCGATGCGGGGGCCGACGCGATCGTGCTGTCGAACCACGGGGGCCGACAGCTCGACCGCGCGCCGACACCGCTGCGCATCCTCCCCGACGTCCGCAAGGCCGTCGGTACCGATGCCGAGATCTACCTGGACACAGGGATCCTGTCCGGCGCGGACATCGTCGCGTCGATCGCCCTCGGAGCTGATGCCTGCCTCGTCGGCCGCGCGTACCTCTACGGCCTGATGGCCGGTGGCGAACGCGGAGTAGCCCGCGCCGCCGAGATCCTCACCAAGGAGATCCGCCGCACCATGGCCCTCCTAGGCGTCTCCAAGGTCTCCGACCTCAACCCAGACCACGTCCGCCTGCCGTAGCGTGCACGCCGACAGGACGTGTGCTTATGCGTAGCTAGTGCACCTGAGCGTCGCCGTGCCGGTGCGTACAGCGTCTCGTGGGTGCACTACCTGTCGAATTGCACGCATTACAGCGGCAGAGTCGCGGTGACGCGGAGGCTGCCGCCGGGGGTGCGGGTGGCGGTGAGGGTTCCGCCGAGGGCGGTGGCTCGTTCGCGCATGCCGATGATGCCGTTGCCCTCGGTCGGTGGACCGGCGAGTGACTTGCCGTCGTCGTCGACCTGGAGTACGAGCGATTGTTCGCCGTACTGGATCCTTACCGTGGCGGCGGTCGCCTTGGCGTGCCGCACGATGTTGGTGAGCGACTCCTGGATGATCCGGAAAGCGGCCCGGTCGAGCCCGGTCGGCAGAGGGAGGGGATCGCCGTGGATGATCGTGTGTACCTCCAGTCCGGCGCGGGAGGTCCGCGTGACCAGGTGCTCCAACCGCTCCAGCCCGGCCACTGGCTGGCGTGGTGCTGACTCGTCGGACTGGCGCAGGATCCCGACAATCGACCGCAGCTCGACCAGCGCCTCCTTGCTGGCGTCCTTGATCGCGGACAGCGCCGGTACGGCCTGTTCGGGCTGCCGATCGGCCAGGTGCAGCGCAGTCGAGGCCTGAACGTTGATCAGCGAGATGTGGTGCGCCACGACGTCGTGCAGCTCCTGTGCGATCCGCAGCCGCTCCTCGCCGGCCTGCCGCAGCTCGGCCTCCTTCCGGGTCCGCTCTGCTGCGTTCACCCGATCGCGATGCGCGCGGAAGAGCTCGGCGACGAACCCGAGTACGACGAAGCACGTGCCGACGAGGAGGATCTGGTACACGCCCTGCGCGTTGATCCCGAGCACCATCCGGCCGCCGACATGTCCGACGTACAAAGCGGTCAACGCGGACCAGCCGGAGAGCCGATGGCCCATCCGGATCGCGTTGAAGACGGCGATGATGAAGGCGAAGACGACTGGGCCATACGGGTACTGCATGAGCATGTAGATGAGCGTCGAGACGACCGTCACCCACAGCACCGGGATCGGGTGGCTTCGCAGCCAGTAGAGCGCGAGCGATCCCTTCAGGACCAGCAGGACCATGAACCAGTCCGCCGCGCGGTGCTGGTAGTGCACGTTGTTGGCCGCGCCGAACGAGCCCACCAGCGCGACGATCGAGATCACCAGCGGCAGGGCGATCCGGCGCGCCCGGGACCCGAACGTGGGTGCCGCGATCGGCTCAGACGTGCTCACAGTACGAAACCGTAGAGGGCGGCCGGGCCGGTGTCATCGTCGCCACGGAGTATCCGGGCCTGCTCCCTGCGTGGTACTTCAGTATTTGACTTTGTAGATCTTCTCTTCGTAGCTCTGGCCGTAGTACTGCTCGAGGTCGGTCAGGTCCTCGTCCTGCCGCTCCAGGGCCTTCGCGATCTTGGCGCGGCTCGGCATCGCGTCCGGCTCCCAGGTCTCCGGTTTCCACAACTGTGAGCGCAGGAACGCCTTCGAGCAGTGGTGGAAGATCTCTTCGATCTCCACCAGCAACGCCAGCTGCGGCCGGTTGCCCTTCACGATCAGCTCGTCGAAGAACGGCGCCTCCTTGACGATCCGGGCGCGCCCGTTGATCCGCAGCGTGTCGCCGCGGCCGGGGATGAAGTAGATCAGCCCGACGTGTGGGTTGGTCAAGATGTTGCTGAAGCCGTCGACGCGACGGTTGCCGGCTCGCTCCGGAATCGCGATCGTGGTGCCGTCGAAGATCTTCGTGAACCCGGCCGGGTCGCCCTTGGGGGAGACGTCGCAACTGCCGTCGGCCGCGGCGGTCGCGATCAGGCAGAACGGCGACGCCGCGAGCCACTGCCGGTCGAGGTCGTCCAGCTCCTTACGGGCCTTGCCGGCCGCGGCTGCCAAGGGCGGCGGGACCACGGCGCGCAGGTCGTCGTACGTCGTGATCTCGACCAGACCGGGGATCTCCATCAGGCCGCGTCTCCTCTGCCGGTGACGGTCAGGCGGTCTCGCTGACAGCCCTTGTCCGCGCAGCCCATCGTACGGCGGGACCAGTTGCGCAACTGGTCCCCAGGAACAGGGCACCGACCGCGATCCAGCCGATCGGACCCCACCCGAGGATCACTGTGGTGAGCAGCGCCGGGCCGAGCATGCGGGCGATGGCGGGTCCGGTGCCGAAGAAGCCTTGGTACTGCCCCTGCTTGTCGGCCGGCGCGAGTCCGAAGCTGATCTCCCATGCGCCGGACGCGAGCTTCATCTCGCCGATGGTCAGCAGGGCGGCGGCGACCACCAGTACGGCGGCGGCCGCGGCGGGACTCGTCCTGTACGACGAGGCCGCGAAGACTGCGCACGCGGCCAGCATCGCGAGACCGGCCCACCGGATCGAGCGGGTGGCGGTGCGGAGATCCTTGACACCCTTGGCGATCCGGACCTGGAAGAACATGACGCCGAGGGTGTTGACGATCATCAGCGACGCCACGGCCCAGCTCGGTGCGTTGGTCCGGGTCACGATCCACAGCGGACCGACCAGGCTGATGAGCGGCATGAAGAGCAGCATGATCGCGTTCAGGAGCGCGAGGACGGCGTACGGGCGGTCCCGGAGGACTGCGAGGCGCGGTTCGCCTTGGACCCTCGTGCTGATCGCGATGCGGGGGACCCGGCGGATCAGGACGGCCGCGATCAGGAAGCTCACCGCATCCACCCCGAAGACCGCCAGGTACGCCGTCTCGGTGTCGAAGCGGAGTGCGATCCCACCGAGCAGCGCGCCGACCGCGAGTCCGCCGTTCACCGTGGACTGCAGGAACGCCCGGATCCTCGTGCGCTCGGCCGGCTGTACGAGGCCCGCGAGTAGCGCCTGGCGCGCCGCGGTGAGGCCGGTCTGACTGCAGGCGTAGACAATCGCTGCGATCAGGAAGAACGCGAAGCTCCGGACCAGCAGAAACGAGCCCACTGCGGCTGCGGTCGTGAGCGCCAGGGCCACAGCGACACCTCTGGCTCCTCGGCGATCGGCGAGATTTCCTAGCGGCACGCCGGCCAGGAATCCCAGTAGCCAGGCGACCGTCAGGCCCAGGCCCACCTCGGCGGTCGACAGCCCGACGACCCGGGTGAAGAACAGCGCGGACGTGACGACGAACGCTCCGTCGCCGACCGAGTTGGCCAGTTGGGCCATCGCCAGATCCCGCGGAGCCCCGGCGGGCGGCAGCATCCGGCCGATGCGGCTCCCGGTCCGGGTGCGATCGGTCCGGGTGCGATCGGTGGTGGTACTCATCGGGGTCTCCTCGGCTCGGTGTGTCTTGAGCCTATGGGTGCAGCGGCCCAGCAGGCAGGTCCACTTCGGGGCAACTTATCTGGGCCACATTGCCCTGTGGACAACTCCGATCCGGGGGCGGAATCTCGGCACCTTTAGGAGTATGAGCTTCAAGAACCTGACCCTGGCCTGGACCACCCAACCCCTCTCCGATCCCGCTCTCGCCGCCGACGTCGTCGACCTGATGATCACCCTCGGCGAGCGCCAACGCGGCACGTTCACCGTGCTCCTCTGCGACCCCGACGACACCTACCGAGCCACGATCTCGATCGACCTACCCTCCGAGTTCGACCAGCCGACGCTCGAGACCACCGACGTCTGCTCAGCCGCCCTGGCCCCGATCATCCCGGCGGTCCACACCGCCCCCGGCACCTCGCTCATCCTCGCGCTAGGCCGCCCCGGCCCCCCATCCTGGCCCGACCTAGATGTCGAGTGGGCCCACGCCGCCACCCACATCTGCCAAGCCGCCAACGTCCGTCTCCTGGGCTTCTACATAGCCACAGCCACCGGCATCCACCAACCACTCCTCCAATCCCGTGCCGCAGCTTGAATGGAGGTCGAGCTGCACATTGTCCCGCCCGGCGTGGCCGGAATACCGGCCAGCCGAGCGTGACGACGGCCGGTTGCTCAGTAAGCCATCTTCTCCCAGAGTTCCCACTCGCCGGAATACCTACAGTCGAAGGCGACGATTTTTGGACCACCCATGTCCTGTTGTCCGTCCCGCAGGCAGGTCTCGTAATTCAACTCGCCGCGGACCAATTGCCACCCTGCAGTAGCCGGCGCAGCCGACGCCGCCACCCCACCACTCAGCAACAGCCCAAGTGCCGCTGCAGCCGTCGCAATCACCCT
Source organism: Kribbella sp. NPDC055071 (assembly GCF_053608045.1). NCBI lineage: Bacteria > Bacillati > Actinomycetota > Actinomycetes > Propionibacteriales > Kribbellaceae > Kribbella > Kribbella sp. NPDC055071. Next base: position 4,815 of record NZ_JBSGUS010000020.1, on the reverse strand, counting down.
TCGTCCACTCATAAACCCTCCAATTTCCAATCCCACGTCACCCCCGCCAAGCGACAGGAGCGGCCAGAGCCTCTCACGCCAAACGGCCACCAGCCACCCAATCCCAGAAAATCCAACGACCAGATCCAGACAAGCATTCAGGCCAACTCAAGAAATGGTCTAAAACCCCCATGAAAAGGTTTGACTGCAACCGAACCAACATTCCCCAAAACAAATACAATTACCCACCCACCCGAGCGCCCCACCACCACCCACACCCGCGACCTGCACCTGCACCTGCACCCGCACCCGGCGACCCGCACCCGCAACCGGCGACCTGCGCCCGCAACCTGCACCCCGCGACCTGCGCCAGCGATCTGCACTTGCGACCTCCGCCTGCAACCCGCACCCGCAACCGGCGACCTGCGCCCACAACCTGCAGCCCCGCGACCTGCGCCCGCGACCGGCGACTGCGACCTGTGCCCGCGATCTGCATCTGCGCTCCCACCGCCCGACGCGTCGCGACACCGCGTGAGCGGCGTCCGTTCTCACCGCGCGCCGTGTCGGACCACCGCGTGAGCGGCGTCCGCTCACATCGCTCGACGGATACCGCGAGCCCATCTCCCATCGGGGCCCCGACCCACCGCCCGTCGGCTACCTCAACGCGCGACAGGCAGTTCGGCCCTCGCCGCTCGACGGGCAGTTCGGTCGCGCTGCGCGTCCGGCAGGTCGGGTTTGCGGTTCGACGGGTAGCTCGATCTCGCTGCGCTTCCGGCAGGTCGGTCTTGCCACCCGGCGCCTTGGTCGGGGGCGGGAGCCCGCAGCCGGGGTTCGTCAGGTCAGGTCGAGGGATCGCGGCGTCGGCGCGGATGGAGTTAGCGGACGCCGCGGGGGCGGAACTGGATGCTGATGCGGGGGCCGATGCGTCCGGAGGCTTTGGGGATGGCGTGTTCCCAGGTGCGCTGGCAGGAGCCGCCCATCACGATCAGATCGCCGTGACCGAGCGGATAACGAATGGTCGAGCTCACCGGCCCACCACCAAACCCACCGGTCGGCGTCGGTTCTGGTGTGGGTTGTGTTGCTGGGGTTGGGCGGGGGCGGAGGGCGAGGACTCGGGGTTCGCCGACGGAGATGATTGCGACCATTGTGTCTTCGCGGTCTCCTCGGCCGATGCGGTCGCCGTGCCAGGCGACGCTGTCTCGGCCGTCGCGGTAGAAGCACAACCCCGCGGTCCGGAACTGCTCGCCCAGCTCCTCGGCATACCGCGCGCTGAGAGCGTCGCGAGCCTCGTCGAGGATGGGCAATGGCAGCTCTTCGGTCTCGCCGTAGAAGCAGAGCAGTCGCGGTACGTCGACCACCCGGTCGTACATCTGCCGCCGCTCGGCCTGCCACGGTACGTCGCGCGCCAGCCGCTCGTACACCTGGTCCGCCCCGGTCAACCACCCCGGCAACACATCGATCCACGCACCACGGCCGAGCTCGGTCCGCTCGAGCCCGTCCAACGACCCCAACCCCGGATCCTCGAACGCACCAAGCAACGAGCCCTGAAGATCAGCACCCATAAACCCCACCATACCCGAAACTCGAACACATGTTCCCCTGGGTTCTATCGCGCCCCTCAGCTCTCGCCGCGTGGTGCCTGACGGTAGGCGCTGGTCCCGGCGGTCGGCGTCCACTTGCTTGGCGGTAGGCGGGCTGTGCCTGTGGGCGGGATTGCGGTGTGTCGAAAACGTTCGATCTGGGTCGACGTCCCGGACATGATGAAGCACGGTCGAGTAGAGGAGACAGGTCATGGAGCAGGGTGAAACGAGTCCGCGCGAAGGGCCGTCGGGTGCGCGCGGCGCTACTGCGATTCCGGTGGTGGTGGAGCGGGACGATTTTCAGGCTCGGTTGGACGAGTTGCGGATCCGCGAGAAGGCGCACACCCGGGAGGGTGACGCCATCGCCGCAGCTCGGCGGCGGTTGCCGATGGTTGAGGTTGACGCGAGTACCCCGCTGGTCGGAGCGGATGGGCCGACCACGCTGCTCAGCGCGTTCGAGGGACGTAGACAGCTCCTCGGCTATTTCTGGATGTGGCACACCGGCCTGCCGGCAGCCGATCAATGTCCGGGCTGCACGTGGGACAACGCGCATCTCACCGAGCTCTCCTACCTCCACTCACGTGACATCACCTACGCGGTCCTCGCCCAAGGTCCGTACGGCGAAAGCCGCAGCTACCGCGACTTCATGGGCTGGGACATGCCGTGGTACTCGGCCGAGGACTCACTCGAGACACTGCTGGTCGGACGCCGGATCGGCCAGATGTACCTGAACTCGTACCTACGTGACGGCGATCGTGTCTACGAGACCTACTGGACGACCCGGCGCGGCGTGGAGGCGATGGAGGCCAGCTACTCCCTGATGGACCTGACCGTGTACGGACGCCAGGAGCCGGCCGAGGACTCGCCTGACGGCTGGCCCAAGCCCTGGACCGAAAACGGCGGCACCAGCCTGATGATCGACGGTCGCCCGATCCCGCAATGGCGACGCGTCAACGCCGGCCGATCCGACTCCCTCACTCCATAGCCTCAGGCGGGCAGGCACAGAAGATGCAAGCTGACGCGACCAAATACGCGATTGTTGAGGGGTGCAGGGCTGGGTGGTGCGACGCGCTCACCCCGTAGCCTCGGGGACACACGATGGCTGGAGGGTGGATGGCTGGGCTGGTGATCCGTAACGTCTCGGTTCTGGTCGTGCCCGAGACGGACGACTGCCGGGTGGACGAAGCCCAGGACATCCACATCTGGGACGGGCAGATCACCGCGATCACTCCGACGGGCAGTGGACCGGTCGAACCGGCGAACGCCGCTGAGACAGGGGAGTGGGAGGTCATCGAGGGGCGTGGGCTGCTGGCTGTGCCTGGGTTGATCAACGCCCATACCCACAGTCCGATGGTGATGATGCGGGGCGCCGCTGAGGACCTGTCCATCGACGACTGGTTCAACCGGCGGATCTGGCCGATGGAAGTGAATCTCACCCCGGAGCGCGTACGAGTGGGCGCCCGACTCGCCTGTGCGGAGATGTTGCTGGCCGGCGTGACGACGTTCGTCGACCACTACTTCCACGCTGACCAGATCGCGGCTGCCGCTCTGGAGTCCGGCATCCGCGCGGACCTCGCACCCACGTACTTCTCCTCGAGCGACGACGCCATCGAGGCCGCGATTGCCACCACCCGCGAGCTCCGCACGCTGGATCCGAGGATCACCGCGAGTCTGGGACCGCACGCGACGTACACGGTGAACGACGACGACCTTCGGCGTACGGCGGAGATCGCTCGCGCCGAGGGATTCCGCGTCCACCTGCATGCCGCGGAGACCGAGGACCAGACCCGATCGTCGGTCGACAAGTACGGCGTGACACCGATACAGGTCCTCGAACGCACCGGCGTCCTGGAGGGAGGCGCCCTGATCGCGCACGGCTGCGGGATCCGCGACTCCGACTTGCCGATCCTCGAGCGGTACGCCGATCGCGTCACGGTCGCCAGTTGCCCGAAGGTCTACCTCAAACTCGCAATGGGCGCGGTCACGCCGATCAAGAGCCTGCAGTCCGCCGGCGTGCGGGTCGGCGCCGGTACGGACGGAGCCGCCGCGAACAACACGCTCGACGTGTGGGAATCACTGCGCATGGTGGCCCTGACCCAGAAGCAACGCGAAGACGATGCCGAGTGGATGACGGTGTCCGACACCCTTCGACTGGCCACCAGGGGAGGCGCCGCGGCGGCCGGCCTCGAGGATCGCGTCGGTGCGCTCGAACCCGGCCGGCAGGCCGACCTCGCACTGGTCGACCTGTCCGGTCCGCACAACCAACCGCTGCACGACCCGCGCGCAGCCCTCGTGTACTCCGTCCGGGCGTCCGACGTGGTCACGGTCGTTGTCGACGGCAACGTTGTGGTCCGCGACCGGCAGCTCACCACGATGGACCTGGACGAGGTACTCGCCGACGCCCGAGCCCTGGCGCACACCCTCGTCGACCTCTCCAAGGGCGGCGCCATCCAGCACTACGCGCCCTGACTTACCGGGCGGTGAGTGCCTGCACGATGAGTTCGTTGCGGGAGTCCTGTCCCTGCGGGATCGTCGTGTGCACGCCCTGGCGCAGGTAAGTGTTGAGACGCGACGGCTTCGCCGCGAGGAACTCGGCCCACTTGACGATCCGCAGGTTCGAGTACCTGCCCTGTGCCTCCGACAGCTGCGAGTTCACCCACGCGCTGTTCCGCTGGTCCGCGACCTGCACCGCCGACGACTGGGTCGTCCGGGAGATCTGCGTGTTGACCCAGATCACCGTCCGCGACGAGCCGACGATCCTCATCGCACGGTCGATCTGCGCGGCCATCGCCGGTGGGTTGAAGATGTCGTTCGTCCCTGTGGCCATCAGGATGCGCCGCGGGAGCCCGTACGTCGTCGCCCAGCTCTGCAAGGCATCGACGGCGGGAGCGGTCGGCCGTCCCGACCAGTTGTGGACCGCGAGGCTGGATCCGTCGCGGCCGTTGAGCCGGGTTCCCAGCGCCTTGCCGTCCTGTACGGCGATGCTGTCGCCGAACATGAAGACGCCGTCGTTTTCCAGGACGTACGCGATCGTCGCGGCGCTGGAGATCGCCTTGCCCTGCTGCGTCCAGGCGCCGAGCTGACCGGAGCCGTACAGGTCGGCGGCGAAGGAGAGCTCGGTGTTCGCGACGGTCGCTGCCGCGGCCACCGCCCCTGCCATCAGGAGCTGCCGTCGGTTTGCCTTCACAGTAAAAAGTCCTCACAAAATATGGAAAGCGGACCCGGCGCGATGCCGCGGTCGAAGCGACCGCGGCAT
>NZ_JBSGUS010000019.1:137065-164749 GCF_053608045.1 Kribbella sp. NPDC055071 | reverse complement strand
ACCTGTCGGTCCACGGCCCCGAAGACCTCGAACACGTCGCCCAGGAACTCAACGCCCGACCACGCAAAACGCTCGACTGGGACACCCCAGCCGAGGGCTTGCGTGATCTACTCACTACCTAGAAACCAGCACGGTGTTGCAACGACCCCTAGAAATCGCCGCGAGGGGGCGGGGCTTTTGCTTTTGTTGTCAGGCCTTGGTGGTGGTGAACTCTTTGGCGACGACCTCGGCGATCTGGGCTGTGTTGAGCGCGGCGCCCTTGCGCAGGTTGTCGCCGCAGACGAAGAGCTCGAGGGCGTTCGGGTCATCGAGGGACTTGCGGACCCGACCGACCCAGGTCGGGTCGGTGCCGACGACATCGGCCGGCGTCGGGAACTCGCCCTCGGCCGGGTTGTCGAACAGCAGCACACCAGGAGCGTCCCGCAGCACCTCGCGCGCACCCTCAGCTTCGACCTCCTGGACGAACCGCGCGTGCACCGACAACGAGTGTGTCGTCACGACCGGGACCCGCACACAGGTTGCTGAGACCTTGAGATTCGGCAGCCCGAGAATCTTGCGCGACTCGTTGCGAACCTTCAGCTCCTCGGACGACCACCCGTCCTCCTTCAGCGAGCCGGCCCACGGTACGACGTTCAGCGCGAGCGGAGCCGGGAACGGACCCAGTCCGTTGCCGACCACCCGTCGTACGTCGCCCGGCGTCGTGCCAAGCTCGCGATTGCCGGCCACCTTCGCCAGCTGGTCGTACAGCGCGTCGATGCCTTCCTGCCCGGCGCCCGAGGCGGCCTGGTACGACGCGACCACGAGCTGCTCGAGCTCGTAGCGGTGGTGCAGCGCACCCATCGCGACGATCATCGACAGCGTCGTGCAGTTCGGGTTGGAGATGATGCCCTTCGGCCGGTTCCGGGCCGCTTCGGCATTCACCTCGGGCACCACCAGCGGAACGTCGGGGTCCATCCGGAACGCGCCGGAGTTGTCCACCACCACAGCACCCTTTGCGGCCGCGATCGGCGCCCAGTGCGCGGAGACCTCGTCCGGTACGTCGAACATCGCCACGTCGATGCCGTCGAAGGCGTCCTCGCTCAGCGCGACGACCTCGACCTCCTCGCCGCGGACCTTCAGCCGCTTACCCGCGGAGCGCTCGGAGGCGATCAGCCGGATCTCTCCCCAGACGTTCTCCCGGGTCGAGAGCAGGGTCAGCATCACCGTGCCGACAGCGCCGGTCGCACCGACCACCGCCAGCGAGGGCAGACCCGTCCGGTCCTCGATCGTGTTCTCCACAGCGCTCACAGGGGTCACCGTCCCGTTCCTCCGTACACGACAGCCTGGGTGTGCTCGTCGTCCAGATCGAATGCGGTGTGCGCCGCGGTCACGGCGGCATCCACGACATTCTCGTCCACGACAACCGAGATCCGGATCTCCGAGGTGGAGATCATCTCGATGTTCACGCCGGCGTCGGCGAGCGCGGAGAAGAACTTCGCGGACACGCCCGGGTGCGAACGCATGCCGACCCCGACCACCGACACCTTGCCGATCTGGTCGTCGTACAGCAACTGCTCGTAACCCACTTCGTCCTTCATCCGGGCCAGGGCCGACATGGCCCGGGCGCCGTCGACGCGCGGCAGCGTGAACGAGATGTCGGTGCGGTTGGTGGCGACCGCGGAGACGTTCTGCACGATCATGTCGATGTTGGTCTCGGCACCGGCCACGGTCTCGAAGATCCGCGCGGCCTCACCGGGCTTGTCCGGTACGCCGACCACCGTGATCTTGGCCTCGTTGCGGTCCTGGACCACTCCCGAGATGATCGCCTGTTCCATTTGATCCAGTTCCTTCGCATCGACGACCCAGGTGCCTTCCTTCTGTGAGAAGGAGGAACGCACGTGGACAGGGACGTTGTAGCGCCGCGCGTACTCCACGCAGCGCAGGTGCAGCACCTTGGCACCGCAGGCGGCCATCTCGAGCATCTCCTCGTAGGAGATCTTCGGGATCTGCTGCGCGGCCGGCACGATCCGCGGGTCGGCGGTGAAGATGCCGTCCACGTCGGTGTAGATCTCGCAGTAGTCGGCCTCGAGGGCGGCGGCCAGCGCGACCGCGGTGGTGTCGGACGCGCCGCGGCCCATCGTGGTGACGTCCTTGGTGTCCTGGGCCACACCCTGGAACCCGGCCACGATCGCGATGTGACCCTCCTGCAGCGACTCCTCGATCCGGCCCGGCGTGATGTCGATGATGCGCGCGTTGCCGTGCCGCGACGTCGTGATCACCCCGGCCTGCGAGCCGGTGAAGCTGCGCGCCTCGTACCCCAGGTTCGCGATTGCCATCGCCAGCAGCGCGGCGGAGATCCGCTCACCCGAGGTGAGCAGCATGTCCAGCTCGCGCGGCGGCGGTAGTGGGGAGACCTGCTTGGCCAGGTCCATCAGTTCGTCGGTGGTGTCGCCCATGGCGGAGATGACCACCACCACGTCGTTCCCGGCCTTCTTCGTCGCGACGATCCGTTGGGCCACGCGCTTGATGCAATCGGCGTCGGCGACCGAAGAACCGCCGTACTTGTGTACGACGCGTCCCACAGTGTTTCTCCTCAAACCACTGGTTGCGGTACGCCGTGCGGCGTTGCACCAGGCGTAGTCTCGGCCATCATTCTAGCCGTGACCTCGCCGTTGCCTACCGGCTGACCAGTCCCTGGGCCTCTTGTTCATATAAGTCATCGCTGAAATACTGGGCCGGTGCACGCGTTCGACATCCTCGGCGACCCGGTCCGGCGCCGGATCCTGGAGCTGCTGGCCGACGGCGAGTTGCCGGCGGGCAGCATCGCCACGACCATCGGCGAAGAGTTCGGGATCAGCCAGCCGGCCGTGTCCCAGCATCTGCGGGTGCTGCGCGACAACGGGTTCGCGACGGTGACCGTCGACGGCACCCGCCGCCTGTACGCCGTCGACCCCGGACCACTGCGGGAGATCGACACCTGGCTCGACCAGTACCGCAAGTTCTGGATCAACCGCCTCGACGCCCTCGAGACCGAGATCCGTCGCGGCCGTCGACAGAGCTGAAACATTCCGCCTTCTTGCTGCATCTGGGTTGGTAGAGACCAGAGGAGACAGTTCATGCGGAACATCGTGGCCAAGCTGTGCATCACCGAGGACGGGATCGTGGATCGGCCGGAGCAGTGGCTGGCCGCTGCCGGGCCGACCCTCGGGCAGTTGGTGGCCGAGACGGACACGGCCCTGCTCGGCCGGAAGACGTTCAACCAGTACGCCGGTTCCATCGCCGGACTGGACGAGGTGCGCAAGCTCGTGGTCTCGCGCCGACCAGTCGTCGCGCGGCCGAACACCGAGGTGCTGCAGGGTGATCCACGGCGTGTACTGGCAGCGCTGAAGGAGGTGCCAGGCGACGACCTGCACGTCATCGGCAGCCTTGCCCTGGTGCGGTCGATGCTGCGATGGAAGCTGGTCGACGAGGTGTCGCTGCTGGTCCACCCGGTACTCGCGGGACGTGGGGTGCGGCTGGATCGCCGTACGCTCCGGCTGATCTCGATGTGCGCGCGGGATGGCGGCGTACTGGAGGCCACCTACCGCGTGTTCTATCCGGCGACCGCTGCGCCGTCGAGGTCAGTGGAGTCGGCTGGTCGTTGGGGTGGCACCCACAGGACGGCCAGGGCGGCGATGAGCGTGAGACCGGCCATCAGGACCCACGCGTAGGGCAGGCCGAACGCCTCTACCACTGCCCCGGCCAGCACCCACCCCAGCGCGGCGCCGAGCTGGCCGGCGGCCACCATCCAGCCGAACATCTCGGTGCGTGCGGCGGCCGGCGTCAAGACGCCCAGTCGCTCGTAGACCGAACCGATAGTGGGCGCCATCAATGACCCGGTGGCGAACAGCAGAACCATCAGGGCGGCCAACGAGGGCGTGGCCAACGCACACCCGACGGACAGGATCGCCAGGACCAGCAGGCGACGCCAGACGTAGGAGTTCTTCTTGCCTGGCAGGGCTCCGGAGACCAGCCCGCCGAGCAGACTGCCGATCGCGGTCACGGTCTCGAGGATGCCGGCGACGAGACGGTTGCCGTGGGCATCGGCTACCGCAACGATGCCGAGCGACAGACCGGAGAAGCTCGCGATCATGCAGAGGAAGGCGATCAGCAGCGCGAAGCGATGCCGGTGCAGCACCAGCTCGGCAATGGTCAGTCGTTCCCCGCTCGCCTTCTCCCGTAGACGGTGCGGCGGCTGGAGCAGACCGAACCACCAGATCGCGCCGGCCGCGGTGATCCCGCACGCCATCACACCCGCGTGTGGGCTGGCGATCGTCACGACCAAAGCTCCGAGCAACGGGCCTACGATGAACAAGAGTTCCTGCGAAGACGCATCCAGCGCGTAGATCGTCCGTAATCGCGGACCGTCGACCAGTTGGGGCCAGCCGGCCCGCACTGCCGAAGTCACCGGGGCTACGAACATGCCCGCCAGGGCTGCAGCGACCGGAAGGGCTCGGAACCAACTGTCCGGCAGCAGCGCGACCACGATCATCAAAGCACCCCAGGCCATGCCGGTGCCGATCACCACTTCCCGGATGCCTCTGCGATCGGCCAGGCGGGACCAGACGACGCTCGCGAACCCCATGCCGACCGAGTACGCACCCGCGACCACACCGGCCCAGCCGAAGGTGCCGGCCGCGTCCTTGGCCAGGAACGACAGGGGCACCATCGAGGCCATCACCGGCATCCGCGCGGTCAGGGCCGACGCCAGCAGTGCCATCACGCCGCTGGTTCGCCATAGCTCGCGATAAGCAGTGAGATCCACGTGCTCATCCTGGACCGGTGCAGTGCCAGATCGCGGGGCTTTGCGCCCTACGTTCAGGCTGTGACGGCTTCCAGCTCGGCGTCGGCGGGGCGATGCGGCGGGACCCGGAGAACCGCCACGGTGGCGATAACGCCAACGGCCGCCGTCAGGACCCACGCAGAGGACACGCCGAACGACTCGACGATCACTCCGGCGATGGTGGACCCGGCCGCTGATCCGATCATGCCGCCACAGATCATCCAGCCGAAGATCTCGGTCCGCGCTCCGGCCGGTGTCATCCCACCCAGCCGCTCGTAGAGCGCCCCGACCGTCGGCGCGATCAGACAGCCGGAGGCGAACAGCATGACGGACAATGCGACCACCGAGGAGGTGGCGAACGCGCATCCGGCGACCAGGACGGTCATGCTCAGCAACCGACGCCAGACGTACGACTTGTGGCGTCCCGGAAGCGCTCCACCGATCAGGCCACCGGTCAGGCTGCCGACGGCCGCCATCATCTCCAGCAGTCCGGCGATGACGCGGTTGCCGTGCTCGTCGGCGAACGCGACGATGCCGAGCGACATCGACGCGAATCCCAAGGCCAGGCAGGCGAAAGCGAACAGCAGCGGCAGCCGGTGCCGGTGAATCAGCAGCTCCCGCGCGGTCGGCCGGATGCCGTCTGCTTCGTCGTACGTCGCCCCGGGCTGTTGCTTGAGGCCGAACCACCAGATGGCCGCGGCCGCGATGGCCGCGCAGGCCAGCAGGCCGGCTCGCGGACTGGCGAAGCTGACGACCAGTGCGCCGAGCATCGGGCCGACGATGAACAGGAGTTCCTGGGCTGTCGCGTCCAGCGCGTAGACGGCGCGGAGTCGTGATCCTTGGACCAGACGCGGCCAGCTGGCGCGGAGTGCCGACGTGATGGGCGCAACGAAGACACCAGCCAGGGCTGCCGCCACTGGGAGCAGTCTGAACCAACTGTCGGGCAGGACGGCGACTACCACCATCAGGACGGCCCAGGCCATTCCTGTGCCGATCAGGACGCGTCGGGCCCCTCTGCGGTCCGCCATCCGGGACCACACCACGCTGGCAACCGCCGTACCGACTGAGTAGGCGCCCGCGACCACGCCGGCCCAGCCGAAGTTCCCGGCCGCGTCCTTGGCCAGGAACGCGAGCGGGACCATCGTGGCCATCACCGGGAGCCGCGCGATCAGAGCCGACGCCAGCAGGGTCATGACGCCCTGGGTCTTCCAGAGGTCGCGGTACGACGTCAGGTCCATGCACCGCATTCTGTCCTGACATACCGGTCGGACGCCTCGGGATTTCTCCCTATCTTGTCGTCGGCCACCTTTTGTCGGTGGTGTATGCGAACATATGTTCGTGTCGATGTCAGGCGGGGCGACCATCCTGCATGCCGATCTGGACGCGTTCTACGCGTCGGTCGAGCAGCGGGACGATCCACGCCTGCGCGGCCGCCCGGTGATCGTCGGCGCCGGCGTCGTCCTCGCGTGCAGCTATGAAGCCAAGGCGTACGGCGTTCGCACGGCCATGAGCGGTGGACAGGCGTTGCGGCGGTGTCCCGGCGCGATCGTCGTCGACCCGCGGATGTCGGCGTACTCGGAGGCCAGCAAGGCGGTGTTCAAGGTCTTCGAGGACACCACTCCGCTGGTGGAGGGGTTGTCGATCGACGAGGCGTTTCTCGATGTGGGCGGGCTGTGGAAGATTCGTGGTACGCCACTGGAGATCGCCCAGCGGTTGCGGGCCGAGGTGTTGGCGAAGGTCGGGTTGCCGATCACGGTCGGGATCGCGCGGACGAAGTTTCTGGCGAAGGTGGCGAGCGGGGTCGCCAAGCCGGACGGCCTGCTGGAGGTCGCGCCCGATCGTGAGCTGGATTTCCTGCATCCGTTGGACGTTGAGCGACTCTGGGGTGTCGGCACCGTCACCGCGGAGAAGCTCCGGACGCGCGGGCTCACCAAGGTCGGCGATGTTGCGATGCTGCCCGAGGCCGCGCTGGTCGCCATGCTCGGGCGGGCGTCCGGGCGTCATCTCCATGCATTGGCGCACAACCGCGATCCACGGCCGATCGAGGTCGGTCGTCGCCGGCGGTCGATCGGTTCGCAGCGGGCGCTCGGCCGATCACCGAAGTCGCCGGCCACGCTCGATGCCGTGCTGGCCGGGCTGGTGGATCGAGTCACCCGCCGGATGCGCACAGCCGGCCGGTCCGGGCGGACCGTTACGCTCCGGCTGCGCTTCGACGACTTCAGCCGGGCGACGCGCTCACATACATTGCCCCAGGCAACTGACCAGACCCGCGCGATCCTGATCACCGCACGGGCCTTGCTGGTGGCGGCGCGGCCGCTGATCGTGTCCCAGGGCATCACGATGATCGGCATCTCCGTCGGCAACCTCGAGAACGAGGCGGCCCTGCAACTCGCTCTCCCCTTCGACAAGGCCGCGAACAGCGAGCTCGACAGCGCCCTCGACCAGGTCAAGGACAAGTTCGGCACCAACGCCATCACCCGGGGCGTTCTCCTCGGCCGGGACCAGGGCCTGACGGTCCCGATGTTGCCGGACTGATCTGAAGCTTCTCTGAAGAGTCGGTTCGAGGATGTGCTCGGACCAACTTCCGAGGAGGGGCTTGCGATGAGATCAGTCGTGCGGACGGGGCGCAGGATCGCGGTCGGGGCGACCGTGCTGTCGGTGGTTGCCGGGGGCACCGCTTTGGCGGTGTCGGCGGCGACCGAGGATCCGGTGCCGCAGATTCACGCGTGTGTCAGCCGGGGTCTGCTCGGGATCGGCAAGGGGACCATCCGGGTGGTTGCCCCCACCGCCGCGTGCACGTCCGGAGAGGACCCGCTCAGCTGGAATCAGCAGGGTGTCCGCGGTCCCATCGGACCGACCGGACCGATGGGAGCGGTCGGACCTGTCGGCCCAGTGGGTGCGACCGGTGCGCAGGGCGCCGTTGGGCCGGTTGGGCCGGTCGGTCCTGGTGGTCCGGTAGGTGCCACTGGAGCTCCAGGTGCCGTTGGCCCCGCGGGTGTTTCGGGCTATCAGCAGGTGACAGGCGCAGACGACATCGTGAAAGGCGCCTTCATCCAGGTCAGAGCGGCCTGCCCGCAGGGCAAGGTCGTCGTGAGTGGCGGCTACAGCCTGATCGATCCGACCGTGATGCAGGTCTGGGGGAATGGACCCGACGGTCCCGGGTCCTGGTCGGTCCGATTCCGCAACGTTGGCTCGGAGACCAAGCGCGTGACGGTCACCGCGACCTGTGTGGCCGCCGGCTAGTACGAGTCGTCGTGCAGGCCCCCGGCGTACCAGTTGAGGGCGGCGCGAAGTTCGTTGAGCTGGCGGATCCGGCGGTTGGCGGTCCGGCCGTGGGCGATCGGGTAGACGCGGATACCGCCGTGGTGCCGTCGGCCTGGTGCGGGTAGCGCGGAGTGGTACGGCGGCTCGAGCCAGGCGATCAGCCATGGACGCTTGTGGTTGCCACCAATGCGAAGTCGGGTAACGCCGATCCAGGGGACAGTGCCGTGCCGGGACCCGCGCTGGATCGTCAATCCCTGTGGAGACAGGTGAAGCACGACTCGCCGTCGCAGGACGAGCTGCCAGTTGCGCAGGGCGAAGTACAGGCAGAGCAAGGCGAAGAGACCGAAGAACGCACTGAGGCCCGGGTGCTCGGCTGTGACTTCGGGATCCGGTGGGGCGAAGACGACGACGAGCAGGGTGGTGATCGTCGCGACGATCGCCGGGCGGGTCCGGCTGGTCGCGAAGGCGGCACCGGATGGTTGCACCGGTTCCTGGTGATGCAGGGGTTGTGGCGCGGGTGGCCGTGGCTGTGCCGGCTGTGGTTGTGGCGGCTGTGGTTGTGGCGTTGGCTCGGGCGGTTGTTGCTCGGTGAGGAGTTTGGTGGCCGGTTGCGGGAGGACGAGGGTGTGCGGTGATCCGTTCACGCCGAGCAACTGCAGGATCTCCGGTGGGGTTGGGCGGTGTGCGGGATCGCGGACCAGACACCGCCGTACGACGTCCTGCAGCGGACTCGGGAGCGGCGGGACCTGCGGTTGCTCGTGAATGACGCGGTGCAGCAGGGATGCGGGGTTCCCGTGCGCGAACGGACCCTGGCCCGACACGGCGAAGACCAACACCGAGCCCAGCGCGAACACATCGCTCGGCGGCCCGATCGCCGTACCGGTGATCTGCTCGGGTGACAGGTAGCCCGGTGTACCGATGACCATGCCGGTCGCGGTCAGGCCGGCCTCCTCGAGGGCGCGGGCGATGCCGAAGTCGATCACGCGCGGGCCGTTGTCGGTCAGCACGATGTTCGACGGCTTGAGATCGCGGTGAACCACGCCGCCCGCGTGGATCGCCGTCAACGCCTCGGCAAGTCCGCCCGCGAGCGTCTGCACGGCACCGGGTGTCATCGGGCCGGAGGTCCCAACCGCCTTCTGCAGCGTCGGTCCTGGCAGGTATTCCGTGGCCATCCAGGGACGTTCGGCATCCGGATCCGCATCGACAACGGCGGCTGTGTACGCGCCGCTGACCTTGCGGGCGGCATTGATCTCGCGAGCGAACCGGGCGCGGAAGGCCGAGTCACCGGCCAGTTCGTCGCGGACGACCTTGACCGCGACCAGTCGCCCACCCAACGAGCGGGCCAGGTAAACGGCGCCCATCGCGCCACTGCCGAGTCTGCCCAGGATCGTGAACGACCCGATCACCGCCGGATCCTGCGAATGCCTTGTCATCGGGCGCCACGCTAACGTGGTTCAGGAGCGCGGGTAGCCGATCTCGGCGATCCCGTCCGCGAGATCACTCAACCGGCGCTGCGGGTTGAGCGAGGTGACGACGTACTCGGTCAGCGGCATCAGCGCGTAGACATGGCGGATCGCTTCGAGGTCGAGGGCAACCTCGTAGTAGTCCTCGGCGAAGGTCAGGTACGCCTCCGGTTGCCCGGCTGCGATCACCTCGAACAACGTGTCGGCGCCGTCCACGTCGGCACGCTCGACCGGACCACATCGCCAGGCCGTGTCATCCGTCGTACGCCAGAAACAGACTGTCGCCCGTGGTGTTCCCTCCTCATCACAGAAGGCCGGCTCGTCGCGGGCAGCGTGAAAGACCTCGGGCACACCGTCGAGCAGACCCGGCCACACCTCGTCGTCATTGACGTACGGCGACATCGGCGACTCGTGATCGAATCCGTACGCGAACGCGCCGTCCGGCGAGAACACGATCGAGTACTCGTCGCCCGATCCGTTCCGCATCAACGCGGCCTCTTCCGTCTCCGACCACCGCGCGTCGAACGCGAAGTAGTTGTCGCTGTCACCACCCAGGACGAGATCCAGGACGGCGAGCGCGCGGCTGACCCGCCTGACCGTTGCCAGGTCCGGAAGCCCTTGAATCACGTCGAAAACTGACACTCCGCTATTCAATCTGCCGACCCGGTCGCGACGGTTGGTGGGGGTCAGGTCCGGACCTCGACCCATCGGCGGCCGAAGCCCTTGACCGCCACGCCTCACGATCAGACTCGTCGGCGTGAGCCGCAGCTCGGAGGGTCGCCTGATGACGAGCAACCAGGCGCGCAGGCCTCCTGACCGGGTTCGAATCCTCACCGTAGTGGCTGAGGACCCCTGCGTGACGCCGGTCAGGGCTGGCCTGGATAACTCTCAGCGGCGCTGGACGGCTTCCTCGGCGACCTCGACCAGTTCACGGTCGGTGGCCTCGGTTTCCGGGTCGTGGGCCGGCTCCAGCCGATCGTGCGCGATCAGCGACTGGATCGCCCGCAGTACGGCGCTCGCAGCGGCACCCCAGGTGGACACGTACGAGAACTGCCACCACCACAGCGCCTCGACAACGCGGCCTTCCTCGTAGTGCGCGAGCCCGTGCACCAGGTCGGTCGCGATCGCGGTGAGGTCGTCGGACAGCCGGTTGACGGTGATCTCGGGTGGCGCGGCGTACGGATCGAAAACCTCGGCGTACTCGTCGAGACCCTCGAACAGGATCGCCAGCCGGTCGCGCATCGCGTCCAGATCCGGATCCGGTCCGGCGTCGCTCTCGAACCGCTCCTCGGGAACGAAGTCTTCGAACGCACCCAGCCGACCGCCGGCCAGCAGCAGCTGGCTCACCTCGAGCAGCAGGTACGGCAGCGAGGCGAGGCCTTCGTCGATCCCGTCCTCGTCCGGCTGCGCGGCGATGTCGCGGACCGAGATGAGGAAGCTACGGACCTGGTCGGCGATCTGTTCGGCGAACTCCGTCAGGTCCTCGGCGTCCGTCTCCAGCGCCCGTTCGGCAATATCGGTGAAGCCTGCATTATCGGTTGAATCAGTCATCGATCGATCGTCGCCCTTCAAACGCCCGTCCGAGTGTGACCTCGTCGGCGTACTCGAGATCACCGCCTACAGGAAGTCCACTAGCCAATCGGGTGACGCGCAACCCCATGGGCCGCAGCATGCGGCTCAGGTACGTCGCTGTCGCCTCACCCTCGAGGTTCGGGTCGGTGGCCAGGATGATCTCGCTCACTTCACCGTCGGCCAGCCGCTGAAGCAGTTCCTTGATCCGGAGCTCGTCCGGCCCGATCCCCTCGATCGGCGAGATCGCTCCGCCGAGCACGTGGTACCGGCCGCGGAACTCGCGGGTCCGCTCGACCGCGACCACGTCCTTGGCCTCTTCAACCACGCAGATCAGACTCAGGTCACGACGCGGGTCGCGGCAGATCCGGCACTGCGCCTCCTCCGCGACATTGCCGCAGATCTCGCAGAACTTGACCTTCTCCTTGACCTGGATCAGCACGTGCGCAAGCCGTCGTACGTCGGTCTCGTCGGCCGAGAGCAGGTGGAACGCGATCCGCTGCGCGGACTTCGGACCCACACCGGGCAGCCGGCCGAGCTCGTCGATGAGATCCTGAACGGCCCCCTCGTACACGTCAGCCTGCGGTCTGACCGGACGGACCGGTCCCGCTACCCGGCTCGGGTGTGCCCGGGTTGTCGCCGGCCTCGACCGCGGGGGTCGTCTTACCGGGCAGGGCGAAGCCCGCGGGCGCGCCGGACCCTGACGGGCTCGCGCCGAAGTCGGGGATGTCCGGTCCGAACCCGGGGATGCCGCCGGCCAGCGGGCCCATCGCCCGCGCCGCGGCCTCCTTCGCGTTCGCCGAGGCGTCGCGGACCGCTGCGACGATCAGATCGGCCAGGGTCTCGGTGTCGTCGGGGTCGACGGCCTCCGGCTTGATGTTCAGACTGAGCAGCTCTCCCGTGCCGGAGACCAGCGCGGTCACCAGCCCACCGCCGGCCGAGCCCTCGATCTCCTGGCTCTCCAGGTCGGCTTGCGCCTCCATCAGCTGGCTCTGCATCGCCTGCGCCTGCGCGAGCAGGTTGGACATGTCGAAGCCCCCAGCACCGCCACCGTCGAACACTGCGATCTCCTCGTCCCAACCGCTCCGTGACTAACCCGAGCCTCAACACTAGCCGGTCGGTCGGACAACCCCACGCTCCCCCAGAAACCGACCAGTCTCCCCAAGTTGTCCACAAGCCTGTGGAAACCTCTCGTCCACACCCTGTGATTTCTGTGGACGCCCTCCACAACAGCCCACACCCCCTGTGGACAACGGTGTGTTCACAGGGGGTGTGGTCAGTTGGGTTTCTTGGTGATCTGGGTTGCGAGGGTCAGTTGGGTTCTTCGGTGATGATCTGTGCGCCGAGGGTCTCGCGGAGGAGGTCCGTATGCGACTGCGAGTCGTCCTCGAGTACGACGTCGTCCTCGCCGACCGCGTCAGCCTCTTCCTCCGGAGTGAGCGGCGCCACCCGCTTCGTCGGCGCCGCAGCCGCCTTCCGCGCCTGCTCCGCGGCAACCGCCGCCTCCGCCGCACGACGCTTACTAGCAGCCTGCGTAGACGTCGGCCCTTCCTCCCACGGATCCTCAGGCGGTACGTCGTACTCCGAATCCGGCGGCTCCTGCACAGCCACCGCCAGCCCCGAACCGCCGCTCACCACTGACCCGCCGTCGTCACCCCAACCCCCAGTCCGAGCCCCCGAACCACCCGCCACCTGCCGGCTGCCGGCTGCACCTCCCACACCCGACGCTCCAGCACCACCCACAGCAGCTCCGTCAGCGTGCGCGCCACCCGCAGCAAATCCACCGGCCCCAGGTTCTGCACCCGGACCCGCACCCCCGCCGGCCACCGCGCTCGAGCCACCCGCACCCGAACCACCTCCGCCACCTGCGCCCGCAGTCCCGCTGACACCCGCACCACCGCCAACGCCCGTGCTCCCGTAAGCACCCGCAGGCCCGCTTCCGTCCGCACCACCGCCTGCGCCCCCGCTCCCGCCAGTGCCCGGCGCACCCGCACCGCCAGCACCTGCCGGGCCAGCACCTGGTCCGCCGGCGGAAGGTCCACCGGCTTGAGGACCACCGGCTTGCGGACCACCGGCTTGAGGACCGCCGTGGGATCCGCCGGCCTGGGGTCCGCCGGAGCGACCGCCTGATGGTTGTCCGCCGGCACCCGGGTCCGCTGATGGGTCGACGACCGCTTCGATCCGACGATTCAGCCCGATCGTGTCGATCATCGCCTGCCGGAGGATCTCGTCACTCCCCGAGCGAGCGAAGCTCTCCCGCGCCCCCGCGTTCACCAACCCCAGCGTCAAGGTCTGCTCATCAACCGCGATGACCTGCGCGTTCTGGCTCAGCATGATCCACGCGAACCGCCGCTTGCTCTTCACCGCATCGAGCACCTCAGGCCACAACCGCCGAATATCCACCAACCCGACAGCCCCGCCACCCCCACCCCCCGGCACCGGAGCCCCAGCAGCCGCCTCCCCAACAACCGCCTGCCCCGCATCAGACCCCTCAACCACAGCCGAACCAGACTCATCCCCCCAAGCCCCAGTCCGCCCAGCCCCACCCGAACCGCCCGCACCACCAACACCCGAACCGACAGCACTCGAACCGCCAGCACTCGAACTCGCGGCACTCGAACCGGCAGCACCCCCGCGACCCGCACCACCCCCAGCCACCTCACCTGTCCCACGGCCGACAGCACCCGAGGCAGCTGCATCATCGCCGGCAGCACCCGAGGTAGCTGAACCACCCTCGCCGCCACCACCTGCAGAACCACCAGCCACCGCACCGCGGTCCGCTTCAACCCCGCCACCGCCCACGACACTGCGGTTCGCTTCAACCCCTCCAGCGACCGCCGCACTGCCGTCTACCCCAGCACCGCTCCCACTCGCAGCCGGAACACCCGATCCCGCACGACCACCCGCCGCACCACCGTCCGCTCCCGCACCACGACCACCCGACGCACCACCGTCTGCTCCAGCGCCGCCGTCTGCTCCAGCGCCGCCGCCCGCTCCAGTGCTGTCCGCTCCGGTGCTGCCGTCCGCTCCAGCTGAACGAGCGGCCGCGGCCTGTCCTGCTGCAGGAGCAGCTCCTGCGGCACCACCAGTGGCCGCGGCTCGGGCTGCGGCTCGGCTGGCGGCCGGGTCCTGGGCGGGACCACCCGCCGGGCCGGCGGTCGTCGCCGTACCAGCCTGGTTTGGCGCGAGCTCCGGCGTACCCGCAGGAACTCCGATGGTCAGACGGCGTTCCATCCGATCGAGACGCGCCTGAATACCGTTGGTCGAATCGTCCGCGCCAGGCAGCAGCACCTTGGCGCAGATCAGCTCGAGCTGCAGCCGAGGCGCCGTCGCACCACGCATCTCCAACAAACCCGCCGCAACGATGTCGGCCGCCCGGGTCAGCTCCGCCGGCCCGATCCCGGCCGCCTGCACCTGCAGCCGCTCGCCCTGGTCCTCCGCCGCTTCGATCAGACCAGAAGCGACAGCACCCGGCACGGCCGACAGCACCACAAGATCCCGCAGCCGTCGCAGCAGATCCTCCGCGAACCGCTTCGGATCCTGCCCGGTCTCGATGACCTTCTCGATCGTCTCGAACACGGCCGCACTGTCATGCGCGGCAAACCCGTCCACACAAGCATCGAGCAGCGAATCCGGGGTGAACCCGAGCAGCGCAACCGCCAGCTCGTACGTGACCCCGCCCGGCCCCGCCCCACCGATCAACTGGTCGAGCACACTCAGCGAATCACGCACCGACCCAGCCCCAGCGCGCACAACCAGCGGCAACGCGGCCGACTCGATCGACACACCTTCGGACTGACACAGCGAAGCCATGTAGTCGCCCAGCACCTTCGGCGGCACCAGACGGAACGGATAGTGATGCGTCCGGGACCGAATTGTCCCGATCACCTTGTCCGGCTCGGTCGTCGCGAAGATGAACTTCAGATGCGGCGGCGGCTCCTCGACCAGCTTCAGCAGGGCGTTGAAGCCCTGCGTGGTCACCATGTGCGCCTCGTCGATGATGTAGATCTTGTAGCGGCTCTCGACCGGCGCGAAGAACGCGCGCTCCCGCAGATCGCGCGCATCGTCCACACCACCGTGCGACGCCGCGTCGATCTCGATCACGTCGATGCTGCCGGGCCCACCTCGCGCCAGGTCGGTGCAGGACTTGCAGACCCCACACGGCTCCGCGATCGGACCCTTCTCGCAGTTGATCGCCCGGGCCAAGATCCGCGCGCTGGTGGTCTTCCCACAACCGCGGGGGCCTGAGAACAAATAGGCGTGGTTGACCCGGTTGTTGCTCAACGCGTTCCGCAGCGGCGCCGTGACATGGTCCTGCCCGATCACCTCGGAAAACGTCTCCGGGCGATACCGCCGATACAACGCAAGAGGTGCTTCCACGCCCGCAACCCTAGCGCTGACCACCGACATTTCACGCTCCCGCCCGATCCCCCGCTCCGGGACCACCGCAGGCATGGGACCTGTGGACCGACTGGCCACCACACTGGAGGTGACCGTTGCCCACGCCTTGGGGGACCCCTGATCAGGCAAGAGCATTTCCTCGAGACCACGGCGCCTGTCCACGCGGTGATCAAGCTGCCGCGGCTGCAGTCCGGCCTGATCGACGCAAAGGTCGTTCCCGGTTGTGAGCGCGCGACGATGAGCATCTACACCGCGAACGAGACACAGCGGTCGGGCGACATGGTGAGGGACGTGCTGCTGTCCACCGACGGGAACACGATGACCGCCGATTTCGTCGACGACGGGCAGAACGTCTTCAACGACAGCCCGATCGAGGTCCGCATCGAGCTTCCCCCGGGGAGCACGCTGGACTGTACGACCGATGTCGCCGAGGTGCGGGCCGATGGGCTGGCGAGCGTGAGCGCACAGACCCGATCCGGTTCTGTGGTGCTCGAGCGATGTACGTCGGCCGATGTGCGGACCGAAGGCGGTCCGGTGACATTGGGCGATATCGAGGGCGCCGACGTCAGGACCAAGGGAGCCGAAGGATCCGTGAGCGCCCGCCGGATCGGAATCCGGGCCACGATCAGAACCAGGGGCGGCGCGATCCGGGTTGCCGACCTCGGCGCGCCGATCTCGCGGTTCAGCACCGACAGCGGCGAGATCCACGTCCACGCGACGGGGCCGGGCCACATCAACCTCAGCTCGAACACGGGAGCCATCACCGTGACGGTGACCGACGACGATCTCGCCTCGCAACTGCGCATCAACGTCGACGGTCTTACCGGCTCGGTCGACGTACCGCACGACAGCATCGTGATGCGCGGTCTCCAGCTGTCGTACGACGATGCTCCGCCGGCGCGAGCCGATCAGGGCGAGGCGGCCACGAACACCCGCAAAGGCCGCCCGGATCCAGGCCTCAACCTCTGACCGTTGCCAGGCCCGGTCGACTGTGCTGCGCCCGGGCCTCCATCGACGGACACGGCGTACCTCGCGCCTCCGGTCGGCCGGAGCAACGGTCAGCGCGATCCGATCCCAGCCAGCTTGGCTTCAAGGCGTGATGGCTTCGCTCTGCTTGCCCGGGCGGCGTTGGGGCCGAGCCTGCCTCTAGGGTCATGTGAATGAGCGGTGGCGACGAGAGGCAGCAGGCGGTGATCCGGCGGGCTGGGGAGTTGTTGCCTCGGGACGAGCGGGTTCTCGGGGTCTATCTCATTGGGAGTTATGGGACCGGGGAGGCCGACCGGTTCAGTGATGTCGATGTGCATCTGGTCGTGACGGACGACAGCGTGGCGTGGTTCGAGGACCGCTGGGACGACGTACTGCGGGAGCTCGCCGGGCCGACTGTCCACACGGACGGGCTGCCTGGGCTGATCGGTGGGCTCGGGATCACACCCGACTGGTTGCACGTAGATCTCATCGTGCATCCACTAGCAGCCTTCGACCGCTTTCAGTACGACGGCGTCCGGGTGCTCTTCGACCGCGACGGGACCTTGTTCCCGGACGGCGACATCCCGCGCGAGGGCGGGCGTGTCGGCGAACCGTACTGGCCGGCCACGACGGTCAACCTCTTCTTCTATTTCCTCGGCAACCTGGTCACCGTCCTTGGCCGAGACGAGCGAATCGTCGCAAATCAAGGGATCGGGGTCGTCCGCGACCAACTCATCGCCTTGATGCTGGCCGAACGCGGCGTACGCCGGACCGGCGGCGCCAAGCGCCTCAACGCCTGCCTCTCCGACGAACAACGCGCCACGCTCGAAGCCATCCCTCCCGCCGGCACCGACCCAGCCGACATCATCGCGGCCAACCAGTACATCTGCCGCGATTTCATCCGCCGCGCCACGGCCCTGGCCCACCACACCAACAACCCCTGGCCAACCGACTTCGTCGAGGCGACCCTCACCCACCTCAAAAACCACTTCCACACAAACTTCACCTGACCACCCCGAGCCACACCGGCCGGCTTGCTCCTCACCGGCCGGCTGACTACCGGCTGACTGCCAGCCTGCTGACTGCCGGGTGGTGGGTCGAGGCGGCGCCTGAGGTGATCTGGCTGCGCCGGGGTTACTCGAGGTGGTAGTTGGCGAAGCGGGTCCGGAGGTCTTTTTTGGAGAACTTGCCTACTGAGGTTTTGGGGACCTCTTCGATGAATTCGACGGCGTCGGGGAGCCACCACTTGGCTACGAGTGGGCGGAGGTAGTCGAGGATGTCTTCGGGGGTGACCGTGGCGCCGTCTTGGATGACTATGCAGGCCAGGGGGCGCTCGTCCCACTTAGGGTGCGGTACGCCGATGACGGCCGCTTCCTTGACCGCGGGGTGGGCCATCAAGAGGTTCTCCAGCTCGACGGAGCTGATCCACTCGCCGCCTGATTTCACCAGGTCCTTGGTGCGGTCGACGATGCGCACCGAGCCGAACTGGTCGATCGCGGCGACATCGCCGGTCTTCATCCAGCCGTCCTCGGTGTTGAGCTGGACGCCGTCGTCGGGCCGGTAGTACTCGGCCGCGATCCACGGGCCGCGCACCTGAAGCTCACCGGTGGCCTCGTCGTCCCAAGGCAAGGACGTGATCGAACCAGGCTCGACGATCCGCACCTCGACACCAGGCAGCGGCAGCCCGGCCCGAGCACGCAGGTGGGCCTTCTCTTCCTCGGGCCGATCCTTGTCCCGCACCGCGACATGCGCCGCCGTCGCCACCGGGCTCGTCTCCGTCATGCCCCACGCCTGCAGGATCGGCTTCCCCAGCTTCTCCCGGAACGCTTCCGACAACGCCAGCGGTACGGCGGAACCACCACACGGGATCCGCCGCAGTTTGGGCAGTTCGACACCATCGAGCAAGGGCAACAGGGCCTGCCAGATCGTCGGCACCCCGGCCGTCAGCGTGACCTCCTGCTCCTGCAGCAGCTTGAGGATCCCCTGCGGACTCATATCCGGCCCGGGAAAGACGAGTGAGGCGCCGGCCATCGGTGACGCATGCGCCAGACCCCACGCGTTCGCGTGGAACATCGGCACGACCGGCATCACGGTATCGGTCTCGGCCAGGCCGATTCCGGCGTTCGTCAGGACGCCGATCGAGTGCAGCCACGTCGATCGATGCGAATACACGACGCCTTTGGGGTTGCCCGTCGTACCGCTCGTGTAGCACATCGCGGCGGCCTGGTTCTCGTCCTCGACGTGGAACTCGACCGGCTGGGCCGCGGCCAGCAGCTCCTCGTAGTCGTGGAACCGATCGTCATCCGGGATCCCCGCCGCGGGCGCGCCCGGCGGCAGGTCATCCATCACCACGACGTGGCGGACCAGCGGCAACCGCTCGAGGAGCGGCAGGAAGAGCTTGAGCAGCGACTTGTCGACAAAGACGACCTCGTCCTCGGCGTGGTTCGCGATGTAGACGACCTGGTCGGGGAAGAGCCTGATGTTGAGCGTGTGGAGGACTCGGCCGGTGCAGGGCGCCGCGAAGTACAGCTCGAGGTGGCGACCTGAGTTCCACGCGAAGGTGCCGACGCGGCCGTCCGGACTGATGCCGAGCGTGTCCAGCACGCCGCCCAGACGTCTGGTCCGGTCGGCCCACTCGCCATACGTCACCTTCGTCGGCGCCGGACCGCCGGTGTACACGGTTTTGTCCGGGTAGAACTGCTCGGCCCGGAGGAAGATGGTGTCCAGGGACAGCTGGTAGTTCTGCATCAGACCCTTCATGCACACACTGTGCCAGTCGTGGTGTCGCCTTGACCATGACCCTGACCGGACTTTCTCCGGCACTCTTCCGGCACTCCGCCTGCTCTCTCGCACCAATCCGGCAGACTCTCCCGACGCGATCCCGAACAGACCCCCGAGGCGATCACCGAGCCGATCACCGGGGCGATCCCGAACCGATCGCGACTCCCTCCGCAGAAATGGGCCGACCGCAACAGAACTCGCCGCGCCAACAGATGACACGACATACGTGTCGTGTAACATATCGGTCATGAAGGTTGTCGAGGAGTTGCGATATCTCGTGCTGGCCGTCCAGCGCGAGGGCAACCGCCTGCTCGCCGCAGAGCTGCGACCGCTGGGAATCACGCCTTCTCAGGCAGAAGTTCTGCGCGTGCTGCGCGACCACGGACCGCTGACTCTCAACGCACTAGGCGGCCTGCTCGTCTGCGAAACCGGCAACAGTCCGAGCCGCCTGGTCGATCGCCTGGTCGCGCAGGGACTGGTGAAACGCACCGTCGACAAGGTCGACCGGCGTTACCTCGCGCTGAGCCTGACCACGCAGGGCCGCGCGTTGCACCGGCGCATCGTCACCGCGGAGAACCGGCTCCATCGGACCATCAACGACCTCGTCGCCGGCCACGCGCTCGACGAGACCATCACCACACTGCGCGCCGTCGCCGACGCGTTCCCCGCCGGAGCCGCGCTGGCTCGCCGGCGTGATCCGGAGTTCGACCACCACCTCGCCCAGGAGAGATAGTCATGGAACAGGCCACCGACACCATCCCTGCCGGCCCGACCGCGATCCGCCACGTCCTCCTGGACGCCCTGGCGCTACCGGAGTGGAACGAGGCGTTCCTCGCCATCGACGGACCGGTTGAGGCCGAGCTCGGCACGCAGTACGCGCTGCGCGTCCGGCCGGGTTTCGCCGGCGAGTTGCGGTACACCGTGGTCGAGCCCGACCGAATCGAGATCACCTGGCAGGTCCCCGGATTCCGTGAGGTCGGGACCTGGACCATCACACCGGACAGCCAGGTGACACACACGTTCGAGCAGTCGGGGCCGCTGGCAACTGTCCTGCGCCCGGCGTACCGCAACATCGCCACCATCCGCCTGGCCCGCCTCGCCAACCGAGTCCGCCAGTTCACCCACAGCTCCTGAACAAGCCGGCGACCACCTGCCGGCCGCCAGATCCTGATTCAGACGGCTAGTGGTTGGGTGCGTTTGTGGGCGGTGCGGCGGTGGGTGGTGATGATTGTGGTGGCGGCTTTTTCGTCGATCTCGCGGCCTTCGAGGAAGTCGTCGATCTCGTCGTACGTGACGCCGAGCGCTATCTCGTCCGGCAGGCCGGGGTTGTTGGTCTCGAGGTCGGCCGTCGGGACCTTGCCGGTGATTTCGGGGGACGCGCCGAGTCGCTCGCCGACCGCGCGGACGCGGCGCTTGGTGAGGCCTGACAGTGG
Organism: Kribbella sp. NPDC055071; assembly: GCF_053608045.1. Lineage (NCBI taxonomy): Bacteria > Bacillati > Actinomycetota > Actinomycetes > Propionibacteriales > Kribbellaceae > Kribbella > Kribbella sp. NPDC055071. Next base: position 144,071 of record NZ_JBSGUS010000019.1, on the reverse strand, counting down.
CGTGAGGTCGCAGGCACCATCGCCGTACTTGGTGAAGAAGCCCATCACCGCCTCGGCCGCGTGGTCCGTGCCGACGACCAGACCGCCACGTGCCCCGGCGACGGCGTACTGCGCGATCATCCGCTGCCGCGCCTTCATGTTGCCGATGTGGAAGTCCTCGCGGTCGCCCAGCCCGGCGTGGCGGACCGACTCGACCATGGCGTCGGTGGCCGGCTTCACATCGACCACCAGCGTCTCGTCCGGCTTGATGAACTGTAGCGAGCGCTGCGCGTCCGACTCGTCGGCCTGGACGCCGTACGGCAGCCGCATCGCGATGAACGTCGCCTGACCACCCTCGGACCGCACTCGCTCAACCGCGAGCTGGCACAGGCGTCCCGCCGTACTGGAGTCGACGCCGCCGCTGATGCCGAGCACGTACGCCGTCGCACCGGTCCACCGGAGCTGATCGGCCAGGAACTCCACCCGCCGCTCGATCTCGGTCTCCGCATCGAACGACACGGGTACGCCGAGCTCGGCGATGATCAGTTCCTGCAGGTAGCGGCGCTCGTCGCTCATCGGGCTCCTTCGGCGTGATCGGTGCGGACCGATCCAAGCCTAGGGTGTGCCGCCCAACGGCCGCGGGGCCAGCAGACCCCTGGACATAAGGATTCCCCGCGCACCCGGAAGAGCTCACTTACCCTTGCTGCCTTCCGGCCCTGGGGGAGTTGGGCGAGATACCGCCACGCGGGGAACCAGCCACGAGTGTACGGGATCTCATCGGCCCGACCGAAATCGGCGGAACTCCTCCTGATCGCCCGGGATGGGCTCTAGGGTGGTTGGGTGACAGATCATCAATTCGGCTCGTTCGGCATTTCCACGGGTCTGGACAGCAGCGCACACTCTCTGGAAGCCGCGCGGGCGGCCGAAGAGCTGGGATATTCCACGATCTGGCTTTCCGGCGGTCCGCTGCCGGGGCTCCAGACCATCGTCGACCTCATCGACGCGACCACATCGATCAAGTTCGTCAGCGGCATCCTGTCTGTGGACAAGTACAGTGCCGCCGACGTCAGTACGACGTACGCCGCGCTGGAGGCGTCCGCACCGGGGCGTTTCACCGTCGGCCTAGGCGGAGCGCACGGGGCCAAGCCGCTGGGGACCCTCAGCGCGTATCTGGACGAGGTCGACGTACCGACCGACCGCATTGTGCTCGCAGCACTCGGGCCGCGGATGCTGGAGCTCGCCCGCGACCGGTCCGCCGGCGCACTGCCGTTTCTGGTCAACGCCACCTACACAGCTGAGGCACGTGGGATTCTCGGGCCGGACAAGCTCCTTGCGATCAGCCACCTCGTCGTACTGGAGTCAGATGCGGACAAGGCCCGTTCGATCGCGCGGGACACGATCGGCTTCTTCCCACAGATCCCTGGGTACGCCGCGTCACTCAAGCGGCAGAGGTACAGCGAGAAGGATCAAGCCGAGCTCCCTGATCACATGGTCGACGCGCTGGCCGCCTGGGGAACCCCAGCCGACATCAAGGCCAAGCTGTCCGAGCACCTGACCGCCGGCGCCGACCACGTAGCCATCAACGTCATCACCGGCGTCACCGGTCCCCAGCCCATCGACGAGTGGAGGGCACTGGCGCCCACGCTGCTTGGTTAGAGGTCATCGATCCGGCCGGACATGATCGAGCGGACGTTGGCCGTCACTCGCTCCACGGGCCAGTCCCACCACGCGACCTCGAGCAGGCGGTCCACGTCCGCGTCGGCGAACCGCCGGCGGATCAGCTTGGCCGGATTCCCACCGACGATCCCGTACGGCGGGACGTCGTCCACCACGACCGCACCCGACGCGACGATCGCGCCGTCCCCGATCGTCACGCCGGGCATCACCAGAGCGCGGTAGCCGAACCAGACGTCGTTCCCGACCACGGTGTCCCCGCGGCCCGGCAGTCCCGAGATCAGATCGAAGTGCTCCGCCCACGCACCGCCCATGATCGGGAACGGGAACGTCGACGGCCCGTCCATCCGGTGGTTGGCGCCGTTCATGATGAACGTGGTGCCCTCGCCGAGTGCGCAGTACTTGCCGATGCGCAGACGCTCCGGGCCGTAGTGGTAGAGCACGTTGTTCGTCTCGAAGGCGGTCGGGTCGTGGGGGTCGTCGTAGTACGAGTAGTCGCCGACCTCGATCAACGGCGAGGTCACCACAGCCTTCAGCAGTACGACGCGCGCCGCCTCGGGCATCGGGTGAACGACGTTCGGGTCCGGTGCATCCATGGCACCGACCCTAGATGAGCAGGCCGATCACCAGCAGGACGATGAGCACGGCCGCAATGACCAGGGCAGCTCGTTTGGTACCGAAGTGCTTCAGTGCGATGCCCAAAGGGCCTATTGGCTTCATCGTTGCTCCAGACGCTTCTTTTGCAGGTGTGTGAAGAGCAAGAACCCCAGTGCACCCAGTACGACGGGCGCACCGAGCCAACCGTGTCCGGCGACGGCGAGGCCGAGTGCCAGCAGTACTGCGGAGGCGGTGGCGATCCAGCCCGCGATCAGGCGGTCCTTTGCGAAGAGGCGGCCGCGTCTGTGCAGCACCTCGACCGCTCTGGTCATAGTGAGCAGGCCGACCAGGATCACGGCCGCAAAACCGAGCTGTGTCCGGGCGCGGAGCTCATCCTCGGTCAGCCAGAGCGCTCCGACAAGTCCGACCACTGCGGCGGCGCCGAACAACTGCACCAGCGAGCGAACTCGCCGACGCAGGGACAGCACGTGCTGAAGGCCGGCCAGGGTTTCGTCGGCGGAGATCATCAGCCCGCTCCTTCCGTCGCCGCCGCGCGCAGCAGTCGCCGCGCCCGGTGCAGGCGTGACTTGACCGTCCCAACCGGCACCGCGAGTACCTCTGCGCACTCTTCGAGCCCGAGGTCCTCCAGGTGGAACAGCACGAGTACCTCCCGTTCCGCTACCGGGATCCGGTCGATGAGCCGCATCACGTCCACTCGGTCGACTACGTGGTCGGCCAGGTCCGGTTCGTCGTACAGGGGTGTTTGCGGCGGGTCGGCGTACTTGTCTCTGAGTTGGTTGACCACGCTGCGCCGGGCGATGGTGAAGAGCCAGGCAGCGAACCGGTCTGGTTCCTTGAGCCGCGGCAGCCCGCGTACGACGGCCAACCAGACCTCCTGCGACACGTCGTCGGCCACATCGTCCCGGCCGAGCATCCGCCGTACATAACCCCACACCGACTCGTGCCACCCGCGAACCAGCTCAGCCACCGCCTCCCGCTCACCCAGCTGAGCCCGCACCACCACAGCCACCCACTGCCGCTCCACCACCCACCTCCTCTCACCTCCACAGTCGCGCCGGCACCCCCTCAGGTTCACGTCCCCGATTTCAGGATCCCCCGCGGCTTCGCGTATCCTCTCCGCTTGGAGGATTCGCCTAGAGGCCTAGGGCGCACGCTTGGAAAGCGTGTTGGGGGCAACCCCTCACGAGTTCGAATCTCGTATCCTCCGCCACTCCCACGGAGCCGCAAAACCGCAGGTCAGCGCGCGGTTACAGGCTTTCGGAGGTCGAACACGAGCCGGGGCGGTTCCCACATCTGGGAGCCGCCCCGGCGTCGTTCCGTCCCAGTTCTTTCATGCCGGCCAACGCAGGCCGCAGGCTCGTGCCCATCTTGTCGACTCGCCCTTGGCCGGACGTTAGGGTCTGGACGATCGGTCGATTGCCGGTGGCGGTGGCGGAAGGAGATCGGGTGGGCGGCTCTGAGCGTGTGGACCGAGTGGTGCCGAGGGTGCGTCCGCACGTTGCTCGCGCCGTTGGGCTTGCTCGACATGTCGTGCTGGACTTCGACGGTGTGATGTTCGACGTGGAGATGGGGATGGGTCGCGATGCTCGGGATCGCGCGGTCAGCGATCTGTTGGCCAGCCGCCCGTATCGGCCCCGGCCGCTGCCGATCAGCTTCGCGTGGTTCGGGTTCGAGCGCACGCTGGACTACCTCGCTGAGCGTGAACCTGAGTACGCCGCCGAGGCCGAGGAACTGATCTCGCACCTGGAGTTGGATGCCGCGCTCACAGCCCGGCCAGCACCGAACCTGCGCGAGCTGCTCGCCGCCTGTGCGGCCACAGATCGCAAAGTCGCGGTGATCAGCGACCTTTCCGAAGAGGCCGTCGCGGCCACCGTCGGCGCCCATGCGCTGGCTGCGCACATCGACGCAGTCGCCGGGCGCCGAGGACTCGAACTGGCCGCCTTCGACGCTGGATACACCGCCGAGCGCGCCGCCGATCTCCTCGGAGTGCGGCTGTCGTCCTGCCTGTTCGTGAGCGGTCGGTGGGCCCGCGTTCGTGAGCCGCAGCAGTTGGGTGCGATAGGTCTTGGCTGCGTATGCGGGCGCGACCAACGCAAACACCTGGCTACACCTCAGATCCCCGTGGTTTCGAACCTCGCAACGCTGACCCAGGCCCTGCTCAGCTACTAGCTTTCCGCGACGGTCATGAATGGTCGCCCAGTCGTCGCCGCACCACACGCCGCCGCAGGGTGGGCGAAGCCACCACCTCGTAACCAGCATCGAGGAAGACCTGCACCAGCCCGACCGACGCCTCGTCCCAGATCACGGTCTTGCCCGGCGGCGGCTCGATCGGGTACCCCTCCAGGACGCGGGCGCCGACCTGCTCGCCGTACTCGACGGTGGCGGCGGCGAGCTCGTAGGTCAGCCCCGCCTGACGCCGGCCCTTGCGCACGACGAAGCACGTGACTGACCAGACGCCCTCAAGCTCGGGGTTCATCCGCATCCATGCCTGCTTCCGGCTCCACAGCCTCGGGTAGTTCTCCCGCGGCTCGACCGCGACCCACCCGGCCGCCTCGCCGTCGACGTACCCGATCAGCCCCGACGTCGGTCCGCTGGTACCGCAGGCGGTCTGCTCCAGCAGCGCGGCATCCCTCTGCTCCTGGGTCGTGTCCCGCCAGATCCAGCCGGGCACCTTCAGCGCTTGGCAACGGCACTTGTGGGCTCCGCTCGTGGCGAAGACCGCCTCGACGTCCGCTGTCGATGCTTGATTGGCCGGGAGCCACATGAAATCGGGCATGCAGCCATCATGCTCTTCGCCGGGCGTGCCCGCCGTCGAAGAGCGCGGACCGGCTGCGCGACGTTCTGAAGCATCGGGCCCTGATGTGCACGTAGCGTGCGCGGTCGGCGGATGTCGCCGTTCGTTGGGGTGACTGCCATCTGACGTTCATGTGGGGCGTGCTGCGGCGGTCGTCCGTGGTTCCTAGCGTCCGTCTGTGTGCGCACCGCTGGCCTGCCGCCCTGCTCTCCGGTTGGTGTTCGACTGCACCCGACGACGCGAAAGGCCCCGGCATGTCCGAAGAACCCAAGCAAACTCGAATCTCTCGTCGCAACGCGCTCGGCGTGTTCGGCGCGTCAGTGTCCGGCGTCGCCGCCGGGCCGCTGATCCTCGGCGGCGAAACCGCGGAGGCGGTCCCGGCGAAGTCGGAGGTCACCGGTCTCACCACCGGCTCGGCCACCACCCCCGTCCAGGGCCTGCACCTGACCTTCGGCGCCGACCCGCGCAGCCAGATGGTCGTCTCGTGGGTCACCGACGCGGCCGTCAAGAACCCGCGCGTCGTCTACGGCACGCTGAGTGGCGGCTTCGGCTCCAAAGTGCACGCGACGACGAAGACGTACGTGGACGGCACTTCTGGGCGGACGGTCTGGGTCCATCACGCGCGGATCGACAAGCTCAGGGCCGATACCGACTACCTGTACGCGGCGCAGCACGACGGAGCCACCCCCGACGCCGGCACCTTCCACACGGCGCCGTCCGGTAGGGCGCCGTTCACCTTCACCAGTTTCGGCGACCAGGGTGCGCCCAGTGTGACGTGGAAGACCGGAGCGAACCCGGCCGACGCTTCGGGCCGGGACTTCGAGCCCAACGCCACTCCCGCCTCCGCCGATGTCGTCACCGGCGTCGAGAAGGTCGGCCCGCTGTTCCATCTCCTCAACGGCGACCTGTGCTACGCCAACACCGGCCCCGACCGCATCCGCGTCTGGCACGACTTCCTCGCCAACAACAGCCGCTCAGCGCGGTTCCGGCCGTGGATGCCGGCCGCGGGCAACCATGAGATCGAGTCGGGCAACGGTCCGCTCGGTCTCGACGCGTACCAGGCCTACTTCGAGCTGCCGTCGACCGAGAACCAGCCCGAGCTCGACAACCTCTGGTACACCTTCACGGTCGGTTCAGTGAAGGTGATCGTCCTGCAGAACGACGACATCGCCCTGCAGGAGGGCGGCGACATCTACATCAACGGCTACTCCGGCGGCCGGCAGCTCGCCTGGCTGGAGCGGGAGCTCAAGTCGGCACGGGCTTCGAAGGACGTCGACTGGATCGTGGTCTGCATGCACCAGGTGATGATCAGCTCTGCGACTGCCGCGAACGGCGCCGATGTTGCCCTGCGCGCGGCGTACGGACCGCTGTTCGACAAGTACGGCGTCGACCTGGTGGTCTGTGGCCACGAGCACGACTACGAGCGCTCGTTGGCAGTGCGTGGCGTCGTCGCCGGCAGCGTCACTCTCACACCCAACCCGAGTCAGACCGCACTCGACGTGATCGACAGCGCGCACGGTACGACGCACATGGTCCTCGGCGGTGGCGGCGTGTCCGGCATCACCAACAACAGCTTCACGAACGACGACGCCGACGGTCACGGGCATCACTCGGCACTGATCCAGATGGAGCACCTCGGTAAGTTCAACTCGCGCAAGGAGAAGGAGACGGCGATCTGGATCGGCGTCCGCGACGCGGAACATCCGTACGGCTTCGCCGAGTTCAGCGTCGACCCGGGCCGCCACCCCGGCGACATGACCCGCATCTACGTCACCTACTACAACATCATCACCCCCACCGGCGAGCTCTCGGTCTTCGAAAAGTTCACCCTCCAACGCCGCCGCAGCGACGGTCGCCACTGACCCACCACGACCAACCGCGGGGGCCGGACCCGGCGGGACCGCCCCCCGAGCCGGGCAAAAGAGGGAGATCCCCCCCCAG